>CAZZGV010000069.1:0-8877 GCA_964654255.1 uncultured Legionella sp.
ACTCATCCGTATGGATACGCACGGTAATTTCAGTACAGTGCCCTGCCAATGCTTCATCAATGGCGTTATCCACCACCTCAAACACCATATGATGCAAACCGGTGCCATCATCGGTATCACCAATATACATGCCAGGACGCTTTCTAACTGCATCTAACCCTTTTAATACTTTGATATTGGTTGAGTCGTAATTAGTATCAACACTCATGGGAGGTCCTCGTTGCCAAAATTGGGCGCGAAAATGGCTCTCATTATAGCATCCTTTAGCTAAAATTTATATGAAACATCGGTATCTGAAATTATTAACAAATCGATAATGTTTCCTGAGATAATAACATTGATAATTATGACTATTTTTATGATAAGAAATAGTCAACGAAGGACGATTTAAGCGCTCAATTCGCTTTTCAAAAAAAGGGATATAGATTAGTATTGTATACTTTCGAAGCAAAGTGAACCCTCACTAGGATTATTCATGTCCCTTTTTTTCGATCACCCAACTGAATTAAACGACATAGGTATCGCAAAATACAAACAAGGCATGATGCTCTGTGATATCAAAAATAAAAATGCTGATTTATTATTAACCGCCGCGGAGTTATTTGCTCTGCCTTACAGTGTTTACTTGCTCGACATCAATGGAGCAACATTAAAAATCAATGAAATTGGCGCACATATTTGTGGCTTTACTTCCCCACATGATGCTATAGGCAAAACTATCTTTGATGTCTCTATGGATGATAAAGCTAACGACTTATTGGATAATTGTGAATCCGTATTAAAACAAGAATCTGTGAGTATTTTTGATGAGGTTAATAAGCGCTTCGATGGTAAATCACTACAATTTTTATCTATTAAATTCCCCTGTTACGATTCTAAACACCAACTGCGAGGCACACTTGGGATATCTATCGTATTAGGTGAGCACCCCTTAGCTCCAGCGATAACCCAGTTAACTAACTTAAGACTACTACCTAGAAATACATCCAATGATCAACATATCAAACTGAATTTACGAGCAATTCCTCTAACACCAAGAGAAAAAGAATGCCTGGAATATTCAGCAAAAGGATTTACAGCGAAGCAAATAGCCCAGAAGCTTCATATTTCACCTAGAACGGTAGAAGAATATATTAACCAATTAAAATTTAAATTTAACGTCACCTCCAAACAAGAATTGATTCAAAGCGTTCTTGAACAATAATCTTATTGCCCCGTATTTAATACGGAGTTTTTTAACAACAAACTTTTATTATCATCTCCTCAACCACACAAATGTTAGGAGAGAACCAATGCCCAATTTAACTGAACAAATAATTAATCAAATTATTATCAAAAAATCGTTAATGAACAATTATCCCAAGCCTGGTGTAGTTTTTCTTAATCTCGAATCTTTATTTAATGATCCAATGTCTAGAAAAACGGTTTGCAACGCCGTATTAGACGCCGTAAAACAAATACCCTTTGATTACGTTGCTGGTATCGCCTCTCGTGGCTATCTTTTTTCAGGAATGATTGCTAATCGTTCTGCTAACGTTGGCGAGCAATTAATCCAAAAAGTTAAAGTAAAAAATGATTCAAACTTTGTACAAATAGATACAAAAACTGAATATTCTTCAGATGCACTACAAGTCCTTAAAGGCAGTATTGAAAAGGGAAAAAGATACCTTCTTACTGATGATCTAATTGCTACAGGTGGATCATTAATGACGGCAATTAAACTTATCCGTGAATGCGGAGGGCTCGTTGATACCGTTTTTGTAATGACTGAATTACTTGATTTTCCTGCAAAAGAAGGATTAAAAAAAGAAGGCGTGGAATTAATTAGTTTACTAAAGTTTACTAATCAAGATTTAAACAAATTATTACTTATGCAAGACTCTTATCGTGAAACCCCATCTACGCCAATCACGTATAAACTTGGCCATCATGCCCAAGGTGAACAAGCATTACGTCAATCCATCACTTCTCCCGTATTAAGCATTCATTTAACATCGCAATCTTCGGTAAAAAAAGAAGCATGCCAACGATCATTACAAGGAATTTTCGACCCGCTCAACATTGAGGTTATTGGACATGACTCACAATCAGGTGTTAACAGCCAACCATTTGGATATGACGAAACACGCAGAGGAGCTGCTCAAAGAATAGCGTCGATTGCAGACCAAACAAAGAGCGTGGACAACCCTATCGTGGTCTCTATAGAAAATGGCGTACGCTATTCTGAAGACGAGAAATGTTATTACGATTTTGTTCATGTAATTTTAAAACACGGAGAGATGGAATTCAGCCATACCCAAGATTGTTGTAAGGTTCCTACTGAGATTATGAATGCTATTTCTAAAGACTCAGCGCAATGCTTTCAAGAAACATGGGGTGATGTAGCAAAGCGAATGAATCTCGCAAAAGAAGCAAACAATCCTCATCAAGAAAAGTTCTTCGGCGGAATTTCTAGAACAGAGTACTTGTTCCGTGCTTTATCTAAAACGCTTGGCGCACTAAAAGAAAAAATGATGGAAAGCACGAAATCCGAACTAAAAGATGACGAATTTAATATACGTCGATTAATTAATATTAATCATCACGACACCCAAAATAAATATGTTCGCAAAGGTGTTTTCTTTGCAGCACAACCAGAAGCACATCCTAGAAAATCAATTGATCTTTACAATCAAGGTTGTCCTGTTGCAACGTGGAAGATTGATCCAGAAATTGTAAAGCGCAATGAATTTAAAATATTTTCAACTGGAGATGCTTTTTCAATTATTTCCCCTAGTGTTAATATTCAAAATGCTCAAATTACAATTCATGTAGGCTTAGAGCATGCCAAATACTCCCCATTGGTATTGTTGCAAGAAGCGCTACAACTTTGCCGCTGTTCTCAAGAACATGGGGCAAAAAAAATTATCATTGCATTACCAGAACAATATCACCCAGCGCTATATACTAATGACTTTAATATCCTACTCATGGACTTATTTAAAGCCAGCGGAGCTCATAAAATTTATTTTTATGATAAAAGCTATAAAGGAATTTTAGATGAAACCAATAGTGAAACAACAATACCACTTATTTTATCTCAACACGCAGCTCAAGACGCGTATCAAATAAGCAGAAACGATTTACTCACTTATCTAAATACCCCTCTAATGCCACAAATAAGCGCTGAAAATCCAAATATTGACCAGCAAATTCTGCGTTTTTCACGCAAAAGCTGTTTAGCAGATATTTGGTCTATGTGTGATACTAACAAAACGCCAATGGTTGATGATTTATGTGCTGATGAAACCCCAACACCGATTACAGTTTCAGCCCTTAAAACCCAACCACATATATTAATCTCTTGCTCAGCAAATAAACCTTTAGCTGAAAACATAGCAGCCGAACTTCGTATGCACGGCGAACAAGTACAAGTCTATCACACGCAGGGCAAAGGTGAGCAGGCGATTATTCCAAATGAGGCCTCCCTCTTTGGCGCTATAGTTACAATTATTCAATCAACACGACCTAATCCTAATAAATCTGAAGAAATAACAGCGTATGAAGCAAACGGAGCAGCCTCTTATTTTTTTGAAGCAGCAATGATTGCAAGACAAGCTCAATTAAGAGGTGCCAAACAAACCAATTTAATTAACCCTTATCAATTTAGTGCCCGCTCTGATAAAGCAGAAGACAACCCAAAAGGAAAAACAGGTGCATATATACAACAAAATGGCCGACTCTTTGAAACTGCAGGGGTAAATCATATAATTACAGCAGAATGCCATGACCCCCATACTCTATCGGGTAGTTACACTGGAGAAAACATCAAAGGTACAGCGGTGCCAGCACTTTCTGTCCTTGCTGCCAAAATCGCCCAAAATTGGCTCAGTGATCCTCGTCATGCATTACAGGGTCAATTACGTTTAGTAACACCCGACGATGGCGCAACAAAAAGAACGAAAGAGCTTACGGCAAAATTGCAACGTATCTTGGGTAAAAGAATATGTGAATCACGGGTCATCGGAGACAAACAACGAGACTCACATCAAGACGATAGTGCTACAGTTAATCGTTTGAACCTAGGCAACATTGGTATCAATACAGAAGACAATTATTTAATTACTGATGATGAAACTGCCACAGGGAAAACACTATGCCAAGCCATCCTGAATCTTAAACAAAATGGCGCTAAAGATATTTCCGTACTAATTGTTCATAACAACATGCCCCTAGATTGGTTATTACGACAACTATGTTTAGCCCGGTTTTTATATCTTGGAGCAAATGATTTGCATTTTAGTGATACTCAAGAAATGGGTGTAATGGCGCAAAATTACGAGCAACTGCTTCAGTATTATAGCACAAAATCGCAACTAACAACTGATGAGATTGAAAAACAAGTCATTAAATGGTTTAAAGAAAATATTAGTGATGATTTTACTAATAAAACAGATGAATATATAAAACAAGAATTGGAACACTTTAAATCTATGTTGAGTCAAATTCAGTCACGAGTTAACGTTCACTCATTAGCCACTCAGTTCGCTAATCAAATAAGAACCCAGCCTTATCAAGAAGCATTAATTGAGCGTCCTGTGGCACAACCCAGCCAGGATCAAAGCCATTACA
Organism: uncultured Legionella sp.; assembly: GCA_964654255.1. Lineage (GTDB taxonomy): Bacteria > Pseudomonadota > Gammaproteobacteria > Legionellales > Legionellaceae > CAZYME01. The sequence goes on from CAZZGV010000069.1 coordinate 4,612, forward strand.
CGTCTATTGGGTCCTTATCCTTCTTTCATAGATCAGATGACTTCCGTAAAATACCACTAAACGTACCCGCTGAAGTATCCCATTCTGCGTCCCTATAATAATTAACATATCAAACTGAAGCACTCTATAAGGTCTTAATAAATGTTCCACGTGGAACATTTATTAAGACCTTTATTTATAATGAATTAAATTTTAAAGGATCATATACGTTAAACCAGATCAAATATGCCTTCTTTAACCGCATATGCTTTAAGCTCATTTTTTTTACTAAGCTCTTGAAACGTAACATCATCCAACGCTGTTAAAAATAGCTGACCTTTGATTTTTCCAAGACAATCGATTAAGCGTAATAAATGTTGCGTATCTAGCTCTGCAGCAATGTCGTCCAACAAATAAATACAGTTACCAGGCACTAAACTGGCTTGTGCTAATTTTAAAGCAATTAACACTATTTTTTGTTGCCCACGAGAAAGAAGAAGCTTGGCCTTTTTAGATGAAAGATCAAATAAGATATCAGCCTGATGAGCACCGGCATGTGTATATTGACGATGAAGATCTGTTGCAAACTGCTCATCAAGGATAACAGCTAATTCTTTACCTGCTTGTTTTCTATCCCAGCCTTTATAATAACTAATAGCGCATGGCACATCTGTGAGCTGCTGCAAAAAATCATCAAATTGCTGAGACCATTGTGTAAAATAAACAGACCTCATCTGATCTAATTCAATAGCTAACTCCACCAGTTGTTTATTCCAAGGGATAAATGCCTGCGCAGCGGCTTTTTGACGCAATAAAGCATTACGTTGCTTAATTACCGCCCGATAATTTTTCCAAATTGAATGATACGATTGTTCCACGTGAAACAATCCCCAATCCAACAATGTACGACGCACAGATGGCCCAGCATCAATAATCTGAAAAATATCTTGATAAAAAACTTGGCAAGGTAAGAAATGAGCTAGTTCACTACTACTGTAACAAACTTGCCTATTTAACTTTACTTGTGTAGGACCTGATATGGATTTTTGAATACTTATAGATTCATCTGTTGATGTACGTGCAAAAACAGTGAGTGAAGACTCACCTTCACTCACTAATGGTGATATTTCACGCGTACGAAATGAATGCCCACTACTTAACAAATAAATAGCTTCTAGAAACGACGTCTTACCACTACCGTTTGGTCCATAAAAAAGATTAAAGCGAGGATGCAGCGTTAAACGGCTTGATTGAATACTACGTAAGTGATGAACATTTAACTCTGTTAATGTTCGCACAACCGCGCCTCAATAGTCATATTTTCATTGGCATGATGATGTACATGTACTGCTCATCTTGTAGCGACTCGACCATAATGCTGCTATTAGTATTAGACAAGGATAAACGCAATGGTCCTTCAGCAATAAAATTAAGAACATCCAACAGATAACTAGCATTAATGCCAATTTTTAACTCATCACCTTGTGTTTCTGCAGGTAGTGTTTCAATAGCCTCTTCTTGCTCTTGATTATTGGCTACTAACGTTAAAAGACCTTCTTGAATGTGCAATAAAACAGCTCGTGATTTTTCATGTGCTAAAATAACAATGCGTGAAAGCGCACGTTTTAATAAATCACGGTCAATAATAACTTGCTTGTCTTGAGCCATGGGAATAGCTTTAGTATAAGCTGGAAAACGAGCCTCTATCAATTTTGTCAAAAAGGTATACTGGCTTGTTACTAATTTAAAGTGGCTTTTACCTGCTGATAATAAAATGGTTTCATCTACAACACTGCTCAATAACCTTACTATTTCCTGAACACCTTTACGTGGTATAAGCAACCGGTGATGCGGCATAGCAAGCTGATTTTTAAGACGACAAATTGCCATACGATGGCCGTCTGTAGCTACAGCTGTAATAACATGCGGATCTAACTCTAAAAGTAATCCGTTCAAAAAAACACGCACATCTTGTTGTGACATAGCAAATTGCGTGGATTGAAAAAGATGCATTAGCGCACTTCTTGGTACTGAAAATTCTACTTCATTTACATCTTCTTCACTATTTGGATAATCGTCTGCGGGTAGCGTCGCTAATTTAAATTTACTTCGCCCCTGCTTGATGGTTACAACACCTGCATCAAATGAAATCGTTGGACTAGCATCGTCATCTAGCGATCGAATAATATCAATCATTTTTTTTGCCGGCACTGTAATGACACCCGTTGCTTCACTTGAATTAAAAGGCACACAACCAGTAATTTCAATTTCCAAATCTGTTGCAGTAAGTAATAAATGCTGATCGGTTAATTTTAGTAAAATATTAGATAAAATAGCCAACGATTGTTTTTTATCAACCGCCCCGGCAACAGTTAATAATGGGTTTAATAATTGCTGTTTACTGATCGTTAACTCAAACATAGCTCTCTCAAATTAAGACGATAATATACGCATCAAATTTTTATAATCTTCAGCAAAATCATTCCCTTCTGACACCAATTCTTTTACTTTTCGACAAGCATGAATCACTGTAGTGTGATCTCGTCCACCAAAATGATCACCAATTTCCGGTAAGCTATGATTGGTTAGCTCTTTAGCTAAAGCCATTGCCATTTGACGAGGCCTTGCTATAGAGCGACTGCGTCTTTTTGACAATAAATCAGCCACCTTGACCTTATAGTACTCAGCAACAGTTTTTTGAATGTTATCAATCGTAACTAATTTATCCTGCAGCGCCAATAGATCGCGCAATGCATCATTCACAAATTCGATAGTAATGGGTTTTCCAGTAAAATGAGCATTAGCAATAACACGACGAAGAGCGCCCTCTAATTCACGAACATTCGAGCGAATACGCTTTGCAATAAAAAATGCGACTTCATAAGGTAATTCAATATTAGCCAACTCAGCTTTACTGATTAAAATAGCAACCCTGGTTTCAAGTTCTGGTGGCTCAACAGCAACGGTTAATCCCCAGCCGAAACGTGACTTTAATCGCTCTTCAACACCTTCAATTTCTTTTGGATACCGGTCACTGGTTAGAATAATTTGTTGTTGACCTTCTAGCAGTGCATTAAAGGTATGGAAAAATTCTTCTTGTGAGCGATCTTTACCAGCAAAGAATTGTATATCGTCGATGAGCAACGCGTTTAGAGAACGATAAAAACGCTTAAATTCATTAATGGAATTCGTTTGTAATGCTTTTACCATGTCAGCAACAAAACGTTCTGAATGAAGGTATAACACCTTTGCCTCAGGATTTTTTCTTAAAATTTCATTACCAATAGCATGCATTAAGTGGGTCTTACCTAACCCCACACCTCCATAAATGAACAGAGGGTTATAAGCATCACCAGGCCGTTCAGCTACTTGCCAAGAAGCAGCTCGCGCTAATTGGTTAGAATTACCCTCAACAAAACTATCGAATACAAATTTCTTATTTAGATAACTGTTTTTATAATGATCTGCTGTTTTTTTAGACGATATTTTTGCATTCGATACAGAGGACACTATCTTGTTTGCAGAATTATCAACAACCACAGGTTGAGCAACCTTACTACCAATTTCAATACTCACTTGCTTAATTACATCTGCACTAATTTGGGTGACTAGTTCTTTAATGCGCTCATAAAAATTTTTCTTTACCCAATCAACAACAAAACGATTAGGAGCAAGCAATACCAATAAACTAGCTTCACTTTCTACGTCAGCCTGTAAAGGTCTTAACCATGTATTAAATTGCTGAGGGGGGTATTCTTCTTGTAAAAGCCCTAAACACTTCTGCCAAACTGTTGCAGACACAGCTCACTCCTAAAAATTCAAGTCGAAGCGATAAATAGTGCTCTATTGGAGAGCATACAATGAACACATCCTATGCTCTCCAATAGAAACTAGTCACCACAATAAATAGTGCCACCGAATACACCCTGCGGGCAAGAAAAAACATATGTTTACGGACAAACACTGGCAGGGTTTGTGCAGTATTGTAGCAAACAAAAGCTAGACTGCCTATTGCCGTTATCCACAAAATGGTTGGGTATAACCTTGTAAAAGCACAGGAATAAGCCGCGTATAATAATTTAGTTAAGAATAAATTTTTAGTTACTCAGGATCTATAACACCTTTAAAACAGAGGATATCAACAAAGTAAAAATCGTATAAGATATTGATTTCAATATTATTTAAAATGTAATCAACAGAAATTTCTTACTATATAATAAGAGTAAGTTACTTAAAGATAATATTATTATAATAATAGAAAAGCAGATTTTTATTCAAAATTTAATA
>CAZZGV010000070.1:0-8817 GCA_964654255.1 uncultured Legionella sp.
AACTGGATTAAAACAAAATTATAATTTATTCGCCGCAAAGTATAAATTACAAGCCGCGCGCGAAAACGTAAGAAGCCAAGCAGCAGGCTCTTGGCCAACACTGGCACTGCAAGGTAATACTGTGAAAACTTTGAACCAAGCTAACAATAGTAACTTTTTTATCCCCACCCGCCAACAATCTGCGAACGTAGCTCTTGCTTTAAATTTCCCAATCTTCCAGGGCGGCTTGGTTGAAGCAAATACCAAACAAGCACAATTTGATTTTCAAACCTCAAGCGAGCTATTAGAAAAAACCTACCGGGATGTAGTAGTAAATAGTCACATTGCATTTAATACAATTATTGATGGCATCAGTAAAGTCAAAGCCGATCGACAAACCGTTGCTTCCCAACAAAATTCATTAGAAAGCACAGAAGCCCAATTCCAAGTTGGTACCCGTACAATGGTGGATGTGGTAAATGCACAACAAAAACTTTTTGAAGCACAAGAACAATTAGCCTCAGATCAATATAAATTGATCAACGCCATGCTTCTTTTAAAATATTTAGCAGGTTCACTAAACATCAATGACCTTCAAGAAGTTAATTCTTGGTTAGCAACTACCCGTATAGCAGGCTTACCTCCGAAACAAAAATAATTATTTTTTCACTGTTAAAGCAACAAAAAAGGAACCGCGTGAATTTATAGATCTACACCGGTCCTTTTTACAATATTCAATAAACATCTTTATTTTTGAATAGTAATACTTTCAATAACCACTGGCGTTACAGGGACATCTTGCAAGCCTGTGGGCACCTTGCTAATTTTGTCTGCAACATCTTGCCCAGCAATAACTTGGCCAAAAACATTATAATCGCCTTGCAAATTAGGGGTTGGTGCTACAGTAATAAAAAATTGGCTGCCATTCGTATTTGGCCCAGCATTAGCCATCGCAAGAACACCAGGCTTACTAAAACTCATCGCCGTATTTTCATTATCAAATTGATAGCCTGGACCGCCGGTTCCGTTTCCAAGAGGGTCGCCACCTTGAATCATAAAACCAGGAATCACTCGATGAAAGATTAAGCCATTATAAAAAGGACGCTTGACCATTTTACCTGTGGTTGAATCTTTAAACTCTTTTGTCCCTGTTGCTAAACCCACAAAATTCGCAACTGTATTGGGGGCTTCTTTTGTAAATAGTTCGCACGTAATGCTGCCTTCTGAGGTTTTAATAATTGCAGTATCTGCTTGTGTTGACATGGCGGTAACCGTTAGCAACGTACCAACACACAACGCAGTTATTTTTTTCATATGAAGATCTCCGAAAATTTCTATGATAAGCAAGATAGCTGTTAAGTTTGCTCACAAATAATAAATTTTTCAACATGTTACTGAATTATATATATAAAGAAAACGGTATTATTTTCATGTCATTAAAAACCCAACGTTCATAGATAATTCATTGCTATGTATCAAAAAAAGATAAATTAGCATTATAATACGCACAAATCGCAAAGAATTTATCAGGTTGTAACCAATGACATACGTACCCTCTATCACTGAAAAAAAATTATTACATTATACCGGCAAAGGCATTGCTGATTTTAATATGATTCAGCGCGGTGACCGCGTGATGGTTTGTTTATCAGGTGGCAAAGACTCATTTACACTTCTTACACTACTACACAGACTCCGCCGTCGCTCAAATAATAAATTTGAGATATTTGCGTTTACGTTAGATCAGGCTCAACCAGGTTGGGATGATAAAGCCTTGCGATCATGGCTAGAAGAGCGCAACATTGAGCATGAAATTCTTACACGGGATACCTATAGTATCGTCAAAGAAAAAATCCCTGAAGGCAAAACCTATTGTTCGTTATGCTCACGATTGCGTCGCGGAATTATTTATCGCTATGCAGAAGAACGCGGTTTCAATAAAATAGCGCTTGGTCATCACCGCGACGATTTAATTCGTACACTGATGATGTCAATTCTTTATAATGGCGATGTACGTTCCATGCCACCAAAATTGCTAAGTGACAATAAAAAACATATCGTTATTCGTCCTATGTGTTATGTTCAAGAACGCGACATTATAACCTATGCTGAAGAGCAAAATTTCCCGATTATTCCGTGTACCTTATGCGGCTCACAAGAAAATCTAGCACGGAAACGAATTGGTCGTCTCATTGACCAGTTAACCGAAGAAAACTCTAAAATACCCAGTAACATTTTGCATGCGTTACAAAGCATCAAACCAAGCCAATTGATGGACCAAGATTTTTGGAATTTTAGAGACTTAGAAAAAGAGCTCATTACTAAAACCGCAGCAAATAGTGAAGCAGTGTTTTCTACAGAGGATATCGGTTGTAATGATAGCTTTATATAAACACTCTTGCCTTCACACATATGGCCAAAATTGGTGTTACCAACCTACTTTTATTCCAATTTATAAACATTTATTGCTAAAAAAAAGCAATATATAGTTAACAAATTATCTCTGTTGGTATACCATCTTCTTATCATAAATTTGCAGACCATGGAAAAATGACTGAGATGCTAATCAATAATTTTCGTAAACTGCGCGTTTATAAAAGTCATAATTTAAAGTTCGATTTTATTGCAGGAATCATTGTTTTTTTAGTTGCGATCCCGTTATGTCTAGGTATCGCACTAGCATCCGGAGCCCCGCTATTTTCAGGCATTATCAGTGGTGTTATTGGTGGTATAGTCGTTGGAATTTTAAGCGGCTCACAAGTCAGCATTAGTGGTCCTGCGGCAGGAATGGCAGCGGTAGTTCTTGCGGCTATTAGTCAACTTGGCGATTTTAACTCGTTTTTGCTTGCATTAATGCTAGCCGGCCTTATCCAAATCATTATTGGCAGCTTACGTGCTGGTTTTATTGCTGATTATGTTCCTTCTAATGTCGTACAAGGATTATTATGTGCGATTGGGATTTTATTAATTATAAAGCAATTGCCACTAGCATTTACCCTATCCTCTGATCTTGCTGAACTTAAAAGCCATTTATTAGATCTTGATGAAGGACTAACACTAAAACCTTTGTTTGATTTATCATTTCACATTAATAGTGGAGCAATGATTCTTTCCATCTCTGCAATTGCTCTTTTGCTATTTTTTGATAAAACTAAAATTAAATGGCTTAGAGTCATACCAGGCCCTATTGTCGCAGTCATCGCCGGGATCGTGCTAAATGACATTTTTATTTATAGCAACTCCTATCTTGCACAAAATAGCCCTCAACTAGTAAATATCCCACGCCATGAAGGACTAAGCGATTTTTTTTCTGAAATGCAAAGCCCTACATGGAGTGCGTGGACGAACCCAAACGTATATTTATATGCCGTTATTCTTGCAATCGTTGCCTCATTAGAAACATTGCTTAATATCAAAGCTGGTGAAAAGCTCGATAAGACACATCGCCCCTGCTCTAAAAACCGAGAGCTTGTTGCTCAGGGCGTAGGTAATCTTGTTGCTGGATTAATTGGTGGTATACCAATTACGTCAGTCATTGTACGCACATCCGTTAACCTGCAGTCACAAGCAAAAACCAAGTTTGCAGCGATACTGCACGGTAGTTTTATTTTACTTGCAGTCATGTTTATTCCACAAACATTAAACAAAATACCTTTATCTACCTTAGCTGCAGTCCTGATTTATACAGGGTATAAACTAACCCAGCCCTCTATTTATTTAACTATTTACCGCCAAGGGGCTGACCGATTCATTCCATTTATTGCGACACTAATCAGTATTGTCGTCTTTAATCTTTTGGCCGGAATACTAGTAGGGCTGATGGTCAGTTTATTTTTTATTTTGAAATCTAACAGCCAAGTGCGTTTAGATATCATTAAAGAAATTTACCCCAATGGTGTAACCAATCGCTTGGTGCTACCACAGCAAACTACATTTTTAAACAAAGCATCACTGGTAGCAGAACTTGAATCTATTCCTGGTAACTCTCAATTAATTATTGATGCGCGCTACTCTGATTATATCGATAAAGAAATTGTTGAATTTATAAAAGAATTTCAGCATGAGCAAGCACCACTCAAGCATATTTCACTTAATTTAATAGGCTTCAAAGAGCATTATAATATTCACAACTATATTGATTTTATTAATGTGACTACATTTGATGTTCAAGCAACCTTATTGCCTTATCAAGTTTTGAATATTTTAAAAGAAGGTAATCACCGTTTTCTTCGAGATACTCAAATTCATCGTAGTCTTAAAATTGATATCAAACATACAGCAACCACGCAACATCCTATTGCTGTTGTCTTAGGTTGCATCGACTCACGAGTGCCTGTTGAAACTATTTTTGACATGAGTTTTGGTGATCTTTTTTGTGTGCGTATTGCCGGTAATGTAGTTAACGATGATGTTTTAGCAAGCATTGAATATGCTTGTAAGGTGGTAGGAGCAAAGCTACTCGTTGTTCTGGGCCATACTCGTTGCGGCGCCATTCAAGCAGCCTGCGATGGTGTTGAAAAAGGACATATCACACAGCTGTTAGCTAAAATAAAACCAGCGATTGCTGCTGAAACACACACAAAAGACGATCGAAGCAGCCATAATCGCTCATTCTTAAAAAATGTTACCGAACTTAATATTGCCAACACACTACAACAGATCTACCAAGATAGCCCCATTCTTCGTCAACTAACCGATGAAGAAGACATTGGTATGGTGGGCGCAATATACGACGTTAATAGCGGTAAAGTTAAATTTAAAGATTTTTCAGAATCAATAACTCATTTTGAAAAGAAAGATACTGGCCAACTGAGTCAACAATTAAATAAATTAATGACCTTGGCTTCAGCTAAATAAAATCGTTTTAAACATATGTAGGGTGGGTAAAGGAGCCCAAGCGACCTGCCCACCAGTTCTATATGAATAGAGTCTAGGTGGGCACGCTGCGCTTTACCCACCCTACATTTTTTTATTAAAACCAAACATAGTAAGGATAAAAATGCGTGCATCACAATGGTTATTAGCAACCCTCAAAGAAACCCCAAATGATGCAGAAATTATGTCGCATCAACTGATGTTACGAGCAGGCATGATCCGTAAACTAGGTTCTGGTTTATACACATGGCTTCCATTGGGATTAAAAACCCTACGTAAAATTGAACACATTGTTCGAGAAGAAATGAACCGATCAGGCGCGATGGAGCTACTTATGCCCGCCGTTCAACCCGCCGAGTTATGGCAAGAAACTGGCCGCTGGGAAACATTTGGTGGCCAATTACTAACCATGCAAGATAGCAATGGCCGCGATTACTGCTTTGGGCCTACTCATGAAGAAGTTATCACCGATCTCATGCGTCACGAATTACAATCCTACAAACAATTGCCAGCCAATTTTTATCAAATTCAAACCAAATTTCGTGATGAAATAAGACCTCGATTTGGTGTAATGCGCGCCCGTGAATTTATTATGAAAGACGCCTACTCCTTTCATTTAAGCCAAGATTGTTTACAGCGTACCTATGACATCATGTATGACACCTATTCCCGTATATTTGACCGGTTAGGACTCAAATACCGCGCGGTAGAAGCGGATACAGGAGCGATTGGTGGCGCTGTTTCACACGAATTTCAAGTACTAGCTGATTCAGGTGAAGATTTAATTTTTTATAGCGATAATGGCACATATGCAGCAAATATCGAACAGGCCACGTCGTTTATTCCACCAAAAGCCAACATTACTTCAGCGCCCATGCAACAAGTCGCTACACCTGAACAAAAATCAATGAGTGACGTTGCCAAATTTTTAAAAATTGGCGAAGAACAAACGGTTAAAACCCTTATTGTAAGAGGAAAAGAGCATCCTTTAATAGCACTAGTACTTAAAGGCGATGATGAGCTCAACGAAGTAAAAGCGGCAAAACATCCTCTTGTTCAATCACCGCTTCAATTTGCTGATGAAACCATTATTCATCAAACATTAGGTGCGCCTGTTGGCTACATTGGACCCGTTCATCTTGATATTCCGATTATTGCAGACCATCATGCGTTAGCCATATCCTCATTTGCTTGTGGAGCAAATCAAGAAGGCCAGCATTTTACAAATGTCGCCTGGGAGCGTGATGCTCACTATCAAGAAGCCTATGATTTACGAAATGTAAAACAAGGCGATACAAGCCCTGATGGCAAGGGAACATTACATGCCTGCCGAGGTATTGAAGTTGGGCATATTTTCCAGCTGGGTAGCAAATATGCCGAAGCAATGAAGGCAGCAGTGATCAATGAAGAAGGCGCGCTACAAACCATGTTAATGGGTTGTTATGGATTGGGTATTTCACGCGTAATAGCAGCTGCAATTGAACAACACCATGACGAAAATGGCATTATTTGGCCACAAAACATCGCCCCGTTTCAATTGGTTATCATTCCGATTAATGCACAACGTTCTTCCATTGTAAAAGAAGCCGCCGATAAGCTTTATCAACAACTCACTGAGCTAGGCTTAGATGTACTCCTTGATGACCGCAACGAACGCCCTGGGGTCTTATTTGCTGACAACGATTTAATGGGTATTCCCCATCGTTTGGTGGTTAGCGAACGTAATTTGGCGCAAGATTTATTGGAATACAAAGCACGCAATGATAAAGAAGCAAGCCTTATTCCAATGAAAGAGCTTGCTTCGTTTATTTTAAATCTGTTTCAGACGAGCACTTAACGATAGGAAGAAGGAGTGCTCGGTTCACTGCCACTATCCTCGCCTAGACCTGACTCACCAGAGCTATGACTGGCATTATCTCGATTAGATTCGGCCTGTTGCATGTTCCCAATCCCCGCTGCATAGTCACCTATAGATTTAGCCAAACCTTTGGCGTGCCAGTTGTTAGCATTAAAAAAACTTGCTCCTGCGATTCCAGCTCCCACTACCGCAGAGGCGGTTCCAATACTTGCCTGCATTCCTATTGCGCCTACTATTGTCAGTAATAAACTACTTCCTCCGGTTGGAATAGCTGCTAATATACCTGCAGCAACCAATGCTACGCCAGCAAAAACCAACAATGCCAAGCCTAACTTTTTCCAACGAGGAGACGCTTTACCTGAAACTTCTTGAGAAAGCTTCACCAACTCAGGAATATTTTGTTCGCTACTATATTTGAGCACATTGTTTAACTGTCTTTGGGCTTTCGTACTTAACTTCGTTACATCGTCTAAAACAATAGCCTCTATATCCCTCTGAATTTGTTGTCCTTGCGAATAAAGAGCTGCATTTCTTGGCTCATTATTTAATTCCTGAAGTTTTTGGTTAAATGTATCCCAATTTTTATTATATTCCGCAGAACGCACCATATTCTCTAGTGATACCGCTATTATTTCTGAGTCTTTATTATTACATCGCTCAAATAGCTCATCTGCTTTCAACAATAAATAGTGTCCATTTGTATTGAGCGGGTCAGCAGCTAAAAGCTGGAGTTGTATGGCTATGTAAGTTAACTCAACATCGTAAATTTGTCTGCGTTTAAGGTCAGGCGCTATGGTTTGTTCAGATATGTATCTCTGAATTTTTTTATAAAGCATGTCAAAATTTGCTTCAAAAATACCATCTCTAGCCAAATCAAAATTTTGGTGAAATTCATTCTTAGCCACTCGCAAATCATCTTGAATATGCGGCAATATAGTTAATGCCATGTCAATTATCTTGTCTATCTGTGTAATTTTAAGGTCTCTATTATCAATATTTTTTCCACCCTTAAAACGCTTTTTTAGATCATTGAAACGTTCGAATTGAAGCTCCCCATTATGTGTAATAACTGTGGAAATCAAATTGGCAAGGGCTGTTTTTTTTACGACGGTACCAATTTCATGAGCTATGTTTTCATTTTCTATCAATATTCCACGAGCTAAAAGCTCTGGAGTTATTAAATCATCAGCTAAAAAACATGTTACCAATCTATCTTTGGTTTCGGCGATTGTATTTTCTATAGTAGCAAGTATAAAAGGTCTCTTTCTCTTTTCTACAGGAACAAAAGTTTCTCCCTTTTCAAGATCGGGATCTTTTCTCAAATAGGTAATTGATACGCCATAGCTTTTTTTATCAAATCCATATGCAGTAGAAATAGATTCTGATAGATCTATGCGCTCATCTGAAGGCGCTTGTTCAAGCCTTTCATGAGCTGCCATTTTTTTTAGTTCCAGAAACATTGACGAAAATATTTGTGCAGAAAAATCACCCTGCGTATAACTGTAAGTTCCCAAGTGATCTGTTTTTAATAAATCATTTTGCATTTCTTGAACAGATTGTTCATCACTAAAGTAACACGTCCTATTCAAATCTAGCTTAATTTGTTCCAAATATTTTTCAAAGGAGCCCGGGACATCCAGTTTCATTGGCATGTTAAGTATTTTTTCCATTTCACAATAGCTGCCAGATATTTTTAAAAAAGGCATTGTTGACTCCAAATCATCATGCATTTATAAACTGTTATTCAATTTTTATAGTGTACTTGATGAATATTAAGGCAACATTATGTAAAATAATGCACTTAAATGAAACTGCCAACGCATACAAATGATTTTATTTAAATAAAAAATTACCATCATGCCTCTAATAAGCCGTAGCAGTCACTCAACAATGACTTTCATGCGTTATTTGCGCCTCTAATTCACGAGGGGTTTCTTCTTTTTTAGAAGAGCTCAGCCAAAAACGCCATCTTGATGGGGAGGGAAGATTAATCGATTTGCATGCTTCTTGACCTGCAGCCCCAGCACATACTAGGGTAGCCATGCTTGCTATCGCTGCGACAATTAAAGCGATAACTAAGAATGCCTTTCCAGCATCAATCTGGG
>CAZZGV010000071.1:0-8789 GCA_964654255.1 uncultured Legionella sp.
AATCCGTCGTTCTTGGGTGGTGGTGAATTGATCTACATGCTTTTTATAAAAATTATTAGGTTGGTAAATTGCAAAATGGGCTTCGTAATCCATTAGACCTAAAAATAACGATTGGTTTAGCTGCTCTGAAAGTTGTTCAAGCTTCGTTAAATACATCGCTACCGCAGGATGGTCTTTTTGTTCATCTAGCCATAAAATTCTATCATTTCTAATAGAAGCATTCTGAGTTTTATCATGTTGTTTGCCAATTTTTGCAGATTTAAATAGTTCTTTATCATCTAAATGTTGGATTAACGCTTGTAACTCGAGGTAATGCTGTTGTTCTAGAAAATTATCGATGACATGGAAGCCGTTATTGTATAACTCATCTTCAATAGACATTATGGTCTCAATTCGTTGGTAAATATAATGCGGTTTGGTGACAGCGCCATTCAGGCATAAATGTATCCATGAGTGCATAAAATCGCGCATTGTGGCTTGCTTCAAGCAGATGTACCATTTCGTGAACCAGCACATATTCAAGGCATAGAATGGGTTTTTTTATTAGGACCAAATTTAACCAGATGCGGCGTGTGCGTATATTACACGAGCCCCAGCGAGTTTTCATGGTTTTTGCGCCCCAATCAGCCACACTTACACCAATAATGGGTTGCCATTTTTGAATTAATTCAGGAACAACGGTTTGCATCTGGGTTAGATACCATTTTTTCAGCTGAGTTTGTTTTTCTAGTACGGTGGTATTGGGCTTTATGCTAAGTAAGAGTTGGTTATCTTTTAATATGACTTGTGTTGGAGATGATGTTTCAAGCAATGTGAGCACATAAGCATGCCCTAAAAAATAATGATGCTCACCCGTTTGCATGGTAGGTTCGGATGGCAAGGGCAGAGCTTGCAGCCTCGCGCGTTGTGCGTGCAACCAATCCAGTTTGGCCTCAACCTGTTGATAAATATGTTTTATAGGTAGTCGTAAAGGGGCGCTAATTTGCACTCGACCATCAGGTGGGTAAATGCGAAGATGCATGTTTTTTATGGGTTTGCGTATGATGTTGATGGAAATACCATCAATTTCGATTTGATCTTCAGCCATGACGTGTCTACTTGCAAGAAAGCGTCATGATAGCATAAAGTTAGCGTCGGTTTGGAATACAAGGGCTATCAACGTACTCGCCGTTTACGGTTAAAATCATATTTACATCGGCGCGCTGATAACGCATCAGTTGGTTGTAGTCTTCTTCGGTAACGTAGCCAATGATATTCCCGCAGTAAACCAGAGATGAAGCATGTGGCGTGGGTCTAGTATTAAATGGCGTATCGCATTCCCAGCGAAAATCAGTTAAATCGCAATTACCTATTGCCAATGCGGTGGTGATAGGTAACGTCACTAAGGCAACAACGAGTCCTGATTTTTTCATGAGCGAGTGCTCCGTTTTTTATTTTTATATGCTGTATATCGGCAGAGAAGGACTATTCTTTAAGAAATAAAAAATATGATGAGTGTGGCGGACTAGCTTATAAAACGTTAGGCTTCATGCTTCAAAAGCGCCGTTTTATAAGGCAATGCATCCTCACGTCCCATATAACCACCTTGATTATGTTTACCCACCACGCGATGACAAGGGATAAATAATGCTAAAGGATTTTTTTTACAAGCCTGGCCAATTGCGCGAGGACTGCTTTGCAATTGTATTGCGAGATCGCCATACGTCAACGTACGTCCTACAGGAATTACCAACAAAGCATTCCATACCCGTTGTTGGTAGGGGCTTCCGATTGGTTTCAGTGGTAGTTGAAAACGATGATGGGGATTACGACAGTAAGCATCTAACTGTTCAGCGACAAGGTTGCCTAAATGGCCTTGTACCTTGTTAGCTATAACTTCGGTAAAGACGGCACGATAAATATAATGCTCATCGTATTCCACCTCAAGCCAGCCCGCAGGTGTCTTGATAGTGGATACAACAAGCATTGAGCGATTCAATTAGTCGCCTTTTTTACCGGCTAATTTTTCTTTAATACGTGCAGCACGACCAGCTAAGTTACGTAAATAATATAATTTAGCACGACGTACATCACCACGACGTTTGACAGTTATACTATCAACAACAGGGCTGTACGTTTGGAAAACACGTTCCACACCGACGTTATGAGAAATTTTACGAACGGTGAACGCTGAATTCACACCACGGTTACGTTTGGCAATCACAATACCTTCAAATGCCTGTAAACGCTCACGCGCGCCTTCTTTTACTTTAACTTGAACTAATACCGTATCACCGGGATTAAATTCAGGGATTTCTTTACCTTGCATTTGCTCGGCATTTATTTGATCGATGATGTTACTCATTGGTCGCTCCTAAAATGTGACCCTCACTGGAATCAGCATGTTCTTGTTTAAACTCGACAAGCAATTGCATGTCTGAATCACTTAACTGTAATTTTACTAATAAATCTGGCCGTTTCAGCCATGTTTTTCCTAACGATTGCTTTCTTCGCCATCGCTCAATATCATGGTGGTTCCCACCTAACAACACCTGTGGCACACTGTCACCATCAATAACGGCTGGACGCGTATAATGTGGGCAATCTAACAACCCATTCATGAACGAGTCTTGCTGAGCTGACGCTTGATGCCCAAGGCTACCAGGCAACAAGCGGACAAGCGCATCAATGAATACCATTGCTGCTAACTCACCGCCACTTAAGACAAAATCCCCAAGTGACCACTCCTCATCGATGTGATGAGTAATAATACGTTCGTCAATTCCTTCATAGCGTCCTGCTAAAAAAAGAAGGGGTTGTTCAATGTTTACAATTTGATTTAAATCCGCCTGCTTAATAGTTCTACCTTGCGGGCTCAAATAAATCGTCTTACAGGTAGCTGGCATTTGGCTGCGTGCGTATGTAATCGCAGCATCCAATGGCTCATACATCATAACCATTCCAGGACCACCACCAAAAGGCTTGTCGTCTACTTGCCTGTAAGGCCTACTGGACCACTCTCGTGGATTCCAGTAATCAACTTTAGCTAAACCTTGCTCTATTGCTCGTCCAGTAACACCATACGTTAGGCTTGCAAAGATTTCTGGTATTAAACTGACTACACCAAGATGCAACATTTGCTAAAAATCCACATCCCAGTCAACAGTAATAATACGTTGACTGTTGTTAACCTCAATAACGCACTTACCAGGTAAATAAGGAATTAGGTGACGCTTTTCTCCCGCCACAACCAATACATCGTTTGATCCGGTCGGCATAATCTCTGTCACTGTACCTAGTACGTCTCCATTGAGAGTAACAACCTGCATACCAACCAATTCGTGCCAGTAATATTCACCTTGCTCCAGCACTGGAAGCTGATCGCCTCTAATAGCGATATTGATGTTCGTTAAATGGGCTGCTTCGTCACGTTCTAGGTAACCATCAACATGAGCCAGAATGAACTTATTATTCATTTCAAGGCGCAGCAACTTTAACGGTTGCCATTGATAGTTAATATAGGCATACCAATCGCGATAATTTAAAATGTTATCGCGTGGCTCGGTAAAGGACACAACAGTGATGAAACCTTTTATTCCGTGAGGGCGCCCAAAGCGACCTACCACAACCCATTCGCTACTCGTATCCACTTTATGCCGCAGCTACAGCCTGCTTCTTGAATTGTTTAGTCAATTCTCTAACACGATCAGACAACTGTGCACCAACACTTTGCCAGTGAGTTAATTTTTCTACTTCTAAGTGCAGACGAACTTCTTGGCCACGTGCAACCGGATTAAAATAACCGATACTCTCGATGTAATTACCATCTCGACGTCTACGGCTGTCAGTTACAACAATGTGATAAAAAGGACGCTTCTTAGCGCCAGCGCGTGATAAACGTATAACGACCATTATGTGTGCCTCTACTTTTGTAAAAATGCCGTGTATTGTACGAAAATTAACTTGGGATGGGAAGTGTTTCCATCGATTTAGTTTTTTCTTATTGTTATGTCGCAAATATAGCTAGTATGGAGCAGGGCAAAATGCGAGTATGAACGGCAAAAACACCTCTTATTATGCATCGCTCCATGTAAGCAACATTCCTTATTTAAAATCGTCAGGCAACATTCCTTTGAGGCCCGCCATTCCACCCATTCCTCGCATCATTTGTTTCATGGCGCCTGGTTTGGTGAATTTTTTCATCATTTTTTGCATTTGATTGTATTGTTTGAGCAAGCGATTGACGTCTTGAATTTCGGTGCCTGAGCCTATGGCAATACGTCGTTTGCGAGATCCTATGATAATTTTAGGAACGCGTCGTTCTTTCATGGTCATGGAATTAATTATCGCTATTGTTTGAGCGAGGGCTTTGTCGTTAACCTGTCCCATTGCTTTTTGAGGTAGTTGGCTTAAGCCGGGTAGCTTGCTCATCATGCCACTCAAACCACCCATATTATTCATTTGTAGTAGTTGTTGTTTGAAATCGTCTAAATCAAATCCTTTACCTTTTTTTAATTTTTTGGCTAATTTCTCGCTCGCCACTTTATCGGTTTTACGTTCAACATCTTCGATCAGGGTAAGAATGTCTCCCATTCCTAAGATACGAGAGGCAACGCGCTCTGGATGAAAGGGCTCAAGAGCATCGATTTTTTCACCATTACCCATAAATTTAATGGGTTGGCCGGTGATATGTCTAACTGATAAAGCGGCACCACCACGAGCATCACCATCGGTTTTGGTTAAAATAACCCCGGTAAGTGGCAGGGCGTCATGGAAGGCTTTTGCTGTATTGGCGGCGTCTTGTCCTGTCATGCTATCGACAACAAACAATGTCTCAATGGGCTTGACTGCTTTATGCAAGGCTTTAATTTCAGACATCATATCAAGGTCAATATGCAACCGACCTGCTGTATCGATGATCACGACGTCCATGAATTGTTTTTTCGCGCTATCTAGCGCTTTCTGCGCGATATCAAGCGGTTTTTCGGTTGGTTCGGCAGCAAAAAATACTACATCAAGCTCAGCGGCGAGAACTTTTAATTGTTGGATAGCGGCAGGTCGGTAAACGTCAACGCTCACTAGCATGACTTTTTTCTTTTCTGTTTCTTTTAAATAGCGTGCTAATTTGGCGGCACTTGTCGTTTTCCCCGATCCTTGCAAGCCAGCTAATAAAAAAATAGCAGGTGGCTGGGTTTTAAAGTCTAGTTCAGTACGAGTGTCACCCATGGTATGAACTAATTCATCATGAACAATCTTAACAAACGCCTGATCAGGTTTTAGGCTGGTCATTACTTCTTGACCAAGTGCTTTTTGCTTCACATGTTCGATAAATTCTTTAGCAACGGGTAGCGCAACATCCGCCTCAAGAAGTGACAAACGAACTTCACGCAGTGCTTGCTGCATGTTTTCTTCAGTTAAGTGTCCTTGACCACTCAAATTTTTAAAGGTCCGGGTTAACCGTTCGGTTAAATTTTCAAACATGATATATACCTCGATAGTTTAACTTACCGATAAAGCGGTGATTCTATCACAGAATTAATATAGTTATCGAAAGAACACTAGATACAAAAGCCCTAAATACAACACATATTTGGTGAAGTAATAAAGTTTTCTATTATAAACTTTAAGACGTTTTCCAACTAAACGAATCTGATAAAGATATTTAAAGAGCTTATTAATAAACCCAACGCGCTCACCTGGGATATTTTTACTAGAAGCAGCTTTCATAACCGTCTGGCTAAAAAGGCTATTAAATGTGCTAATCAAACGGCTTTTTAATGGGCGTCGAATGTCACAGAAAAGAATAATCCTATCTTGGGTGGTGGTATTTTCAGCACGATGCACATAGGTTTCATCAAATAAAACAGCTTCGCCATCTTTCCAGGAATAATGCTCGCCATCTACATAAATACAACATTCTGTTGAATTAGGTGTGATCAAGCCCAAGTGATAACGTAACGATCCTGCATAAGGATCTCGATGTTCAAATAAAAAACTATCTTTGGGCAGGAGGGTAAACATAGCTGCATTTATACTTGGAATATCTTGAATCAGTGCTAATGTTTTTGGACAAAGGGTTTTGGCTGAGTTTAATGGCTTGTTTTACCATTTAAGATAAAAACGTTTCCATCCTCGCCGAAAAAATGAGTTAAAGCCAATATCATCATAATTGTCAGATGCAGCAATATAACCTTCATTGTATAAATGCTCGGCTTCATCGCGGATGATTTGCCAGTTATCTTGTAATGGTTGTAATTCTGGAAAATTGGTTACATCAATATAAGGTGTTTTGGGTACAGCAGAAAAAAGATACATGAGTGCATTTACAGGGGCTAAAAAACTCGAGTGATCAGTGAGTTGTTTTAACGGTTTTAAACGAACCTGCCCACGAAAATGGGTGTATAGAATAGATGAAATATAGCTCATTAAGAGCCAAAATTTGAAGTTAAAAATTGAGAAGAAGGCTGTCATAAAAATCCATTTAGTCGAGGTATTAGATAGTAGTTTTAAAGAAAGCACCAAAAAATTATAACTTCAGTGAAAACTTGTCAAGAGCAACCCCTCAAGAGCCCTTTAAAATTGATTATTTTGTTATCAATTACTATAATTTGATTTAAATAAAATCAAAAAGACCTGTTTATGACCCATATCCCTAACTGTATTAATATTATCTGGCTTGGTAGCTTTTTAAGAGAGAAGCATCAAACCCGTCTTATTGATTGGAAAAAACTAAACCCAAAACATACTGTAAATTTATGGATTAGCCGTATTATATTGAACGATGAAGCATATAAAAAATTTAAATTATTTTGTTGTAAAAATGATATTAACCTTTGCGAGGTAGAGACATTAGAACAGGACATCAATGCTGATATTCAGTCTTGGTTAGAACAGTTACAAGACTCCGAAATAAAAAATTATGGAGCTATGAGTGATATTTATCGGTTATATGTTCTTAAAAAAGAAGGGGGGTGGTACTTTGATACGGACATTACCCCTATAAAGCCATTGCCAGAAAATTTATGTCTTCCTTACGGATTTGCTATCAAAGCAACCGATGACGAAGAAAAAATAAAATCACATTCCCCTTCCGTGTTAATTTCCAGCCCTGATAGTGCATTTTTAAAAAGCGCTCAAAATGTGGTTACGCGATTTTCAAAAAAACTCTTTGAAACTTGGGAGCCTTATATTAATAGTGCTGATGTTTTAACAAGAAGTCTTTCAACCCAGTGTACAACAGGGCTAATTTATAGGGCTGCTTGTAGTAAATTGCAAGTTAATTCAACCCCTTTATTTTATATGGGAGGCCCTAATGATTCTAATATAGGCGATTATGAACAGTACAAACTTATGATAATTTCTCACTTAAAGCTAGACGACTGCTTTAAAATACAAAGCGAAATGTCATGGCTAGTTGATGAAGGTGGGGGGCTTCATAGCGGGCTAGATAACCAACAGGATTTTAATGATTTTTTAAAAAATGCAAATAAGGTTCTACCTCTCTTTTGTAATGATCTTATGTGTGGCAATTTCAAAACACTTAAGAAGACTAAAGCAATAGAGTTGTTTTCAGAACCCGCTAATCAGGATTCACCTTTAGCAAAAATTCTAGAGCAAGAGGGGATATTTAAAAAAATCAGAGTGGGAACGGAAGATGAATTAAAGCCTTCTGATGGAGTAAAGGGGAATTTAATAAAAGATAGATAATTCTCGACAAAACGACGAAATCTATTTGTAATGTGTTTAGAGCTATTCGCATCCATGATGGTTATGGGGTATTTCGGAAGCCGTAATAGCGCAAATATTTTTGGTAAGCAGAAATACTCACTTTTTGTTATGATAAAAGCTCTTAGATTGTGCCTTAAGGACTATTAGTGCAATTATCACTTACTACGTTGTCATGTTTTTTAGTGTTTCTCATTGTATTTTCTGGATTTTTTTCAGGTGCAGAAATTGGAATGATGTCGCTTAATCGCTATCGATTACGTCATTTGGTAAAAAAGAATAACAAACAAGCGATACGCGTTAATCAATTATTAGCCCACCCAGATCGATTGCTTAGTGTCGTATTAATTGGTAATACCTTGGCAAATATTGTTGCCTCGACTGTTGCCACACTTATAGGACAGCGCTTATATGGCGATGCTGGTGTTGCTGTTGCTACAGTATTGTTAACGTTAGTTGTTCTTATTTTTTCGGAAATGACGCCTAAAACATTGGCGGCTATACGTCCACAACAGGTTGCGTTTGCAAGTTCTCTGCCACTAATGATTCTGCAGGTATTTTTTGCTCCATTGGTATACGTCATTAGTTATATGGCAAATGGTATTTTACGTTTGATGGGCGTTTCAATGGATTCTGTGCAAAAAGATGCATTGTCCGGTGAGGAATTACGCTTGGTTGTTCATGAAGCAGGTAGTTTATTGCCAATTGAACATAAAAGTATGTTGATTAGTTTGCTGGATTTAGAGCAGGCAAGAGTAGAAGATATTTTAGTGCCAAAAGCTGATATTGTAGGTATTAATTTGGAACAACCTTGGAGTGAACTATTAGTTCAATTAGAGATGGCCCAACATACCCGCTTGCCCCTTTATCGTGACACAATAGATAATTTAGTAGGCATGATTCATTTACGTAACGTACTTAATTTGGCGCTGGAAGGAGGTTTGGATATGGAGGGGCTCTTGGAAATTGCTGAGCCACCGTATTATATTCCTGAAGGTACATCGCTAAATGTACAAATATTGAATTTTCGCAAAATGAAACGACGTAGTTGTTTTGTGGTAGATGAGTATGGTGATTTGCAAGGC
>CAZZGV010000072.1:0-8743 GCA_964654255.1 uncultured Legionella sp.
TTGTCCCATACTCCCTTAGCAGGGGAGCGCCTTCGACCACTCGGCCACCTCTCCAGTCAATGGTTCGGGAGTATATCAGGTATAAACGATCCGTCAACTACCAAATGGTTTATATTTGATGATCTTAAATGCATTCAGTATTTCCCAAACATGAGTATTGCTGTTATCTTTTGTCATAGCAAAAATTCAGGAGGATAAATGAAGCATACATCAAATAGTAAAGGTAGGATGGTATATGTAGTCGATGGTCGTCGTACGCCATTTTTAAAAGCTAAAGGCGTCGGGCCTTTTAGTGGTTCGGATCTAGCAGTTGCAGCAGGAGCCGCTTTGCTAAAAAGCCAGCCATTTTTACCCTCTGAAATTGATGAGGTCATTATAGGTTCTGCTATGCCAGGACCTGATGAAGCAAATATTGCGCGAGTTGTTGCATTACGATTGGGTTGTGGCAACCATGTTCCTGCGTTCACCGTTATGAGAAATTGTGCGTCTGGTATGCAAGCTATCGATAATGCTTGTATGCAAATAGCAAATGGTCGCAGTGATCTTGTTCTTGCTGGTGGTACGGATGCAATGAGTCATGCACCGTTATTGTTTAATCAAAAAATGGCTGCATGGTTATCACGCTGGTTTGTTGCAAAAACAGTCGGCCAACGTTTAGGATTATTGACGCAATTTAGACCAGTTTATCTCTCTCCTGTGATTGCGTTGCTACGTGGTTTAACTGATCCCATTGTTGGTTTGAATATGGGGCAAACTGCTGAAAAAGTAGCCTATCGTTTTGATATCAGTCGGGAAGAAATGGATGCCTTTGCTTGTGAAAGTCATCATCGAGCCCTACAAGCACAATCAGAAGGAATGATGGATGAAATAGCGCCTATTATTGATGCTAAGGGTAATGTATATCAACAAGACGATGGTGTGCGTTCAGACTCATCGGTTGAAAAATTAGTTAAGCTTAAACCATTTTTTGATAAAAAATACGGGATGGTTACCGCCGCCAATAGTTCTCAAATTACAGATGGTGCGTGCTTGTTACTCTTAGCAAGTGCTGATGCAGTTAAAAAGTATGGATTGAACGTCATTGGTAAAATTGTTGATTCAGAATGGGCGGCGCTTGATCCGGCACAAATGGGCTTGGGCCCCGTGCACGCAGCAACGCCTATTATGCAGCGCCACCATTTGAAACCAAATGATTTAGATTGTTGGGAAATCAACGAAGCATTTGCAGCGCAAGTTTTAGGTTGCTTAGCGGCATGGAATGATGATGATTATAGTAAAAAACAATTAGGTTTGGACGATGCAATGGGTGCACCATCCGTAACTAAATTAAACCAAGAAGGTGGTGCTATTGCTGTTGGTCATCCAATAGGGGCATCAGGTGCTAGGATCGTTTTACATGTATTAAAAAATCTACAAAAGAATAATGGTAAGCGAGGCATGGCTGCAATATGTATTGGCGGAGGCCAAGGTGGCGCCATGTATTTGGAGCGAGTGACAGAGGTAGACGCACATGAGTAATTATAAACATTGGCAAATGCAAATAGATGAGTCTCAAATTGTTTGGCTTGGGATGGATCGCAAAAATTCGGCGGTAAATAGCGTCAATGATGAAGTGCTGGATGAATTGAATGGATTACTGCATGAAATTGCACAAAATAGCAGTGCAAAAGGTTTGATTATCCATTCTTTAAAAGCAAAAGGATTTATTGCTGGTGCTGATGTCAATGCTTTTGCGCATTTTTCACAACCCGCACAAGCTGTGGATTTTTTAAGAAAGGGCCAGGCAGTTTTTTCTTATCTAGAGGGATTAAAAATTCCAACGGTAGCTATGATTAATGGCTTTTGTATGGGAGGTGGGCTAGAACTTGCTTTGGCGTGTGATTATCGAATTGCTACTGATGATAAAGATACACGTATTGGGCTTCCAGAAGTGATGTTGGGTATTCATCCTGGTTGGGGTGGAACCGTGCGTTTACCAAGACTGATAGGTGGATTTCACGCATTAGCAGAGGTTATATTGCCAGGTTCATCATTGTCTGCGTCTAGAGCAAAAAATTTAGGTGTTGTTGATGATGTAGTTCCACTTCGCCAATTAGCGCGAGCAGCAGTGTATTATATCAATAATAAACCGGCTAAGCACCAGCCAACAATGTTGCAATCGTTTAGTAATTACGCTTGGATTCGTAGCATCATTGCCAAATTTATGCGTTACAAAGTGTCCCAGCGAGGGCGCCAAGAGCATTATCCTGCACCTTTTGCGGTTATTGATTTGTGGGAAAAAGAAGCAGGGTTTGATGAACGTGCATATTTGAAAGAAGCAGATTCGGTAGAAAAGCTAATTACTCACGGTGAGACCTCTGCTAATCTGATTCGAGCATTTTTGTTGCGAGAGCGTATGAAATCGTTTGCCAAGGGTAGCGATTTTAAAGCCCAGCATGTGCATGTTATCGGCGCTGGTGTTATGGGGGGTGATATTGCAGCGTGGTGTGCTTTGAGAGGCTTGCGCGTAACTCTACAGGATAAAACCTACAATCAGATTGCACCTGCCATTGCACGAGCCCACAAACTCTTTAAGAAAAAACTACGTAAACCTCGCCTTATTCAGGCAGCAATGGATAACCTGATAGCAGATCCTGAGGGTCATGGCATTGCGCGTGCT
The DNA here is from genome assembly GCA_964654255.1 of uncultured Legionella sp. Lineage (GTDB taxonomy): Bacteria > Pseudomonadota > Gammaproteobacteria > Legionellales > Legionellaceae > CAZYME01. The sequence goes on from CAZZGV010000072.1 coordinate 2,660, forward strand.
GATGTGATCATAGAAGCGGTGTTTGAGAATTTAAGTGTAAAACAAGCCATAATGACTAGCGTTGAACAAAAGGCGCGATCTGAGGCTATTATTGCTACCAATACGTCTAGTATTCCTCTTGAAGAAATCAGTCAGGTAATGACCAATCCTGAGCGTTTGGTTGGGATCCATTTCTTTAATCCTGTTTCAAAAATGGAGCTGATTGAAGTGGTTAGTAGCCCAAAAACAACCAAGGAAGTGAGTCAAGACGCGTGTGCTTTTGTTAATCAAATAGGCCGGTTGCCTCTGCCAGTAAGCTCAAGCCCAGGTTTCTTGGTAAACCGTGTTTTAATGCCTTATCTGATGGAGTGTGTGCAATTACTCAGTGAAGGGTATAGTGCTGAGGTTATTGATGAAGCTGCGTTATCATTTGGTATGATGATGGGCCCTGTCGAATTAGCGGATACAGTTGGCATGGATGTTTGTCTTGCTGTTGCCGAAAATCTGACGGGACATTTTGGTGGGACGGTGCCAGACAAACTCAGAGATATGGTTCAGGCAGGTAAACTGGGGCGTAAATCAGGCGAGGGATTTTATTTGTATAAAAATGGCAAGCCTGTGAAGAAAAAAGTCACAGAAGCCACTATAAATAAAGAAATTGCACATCGATTGATTTTACGCATGGTAAATGAAGCAGCTGCATGCTTGCGCGAAAAAGTAGTAGCGGATAGCGACTTACTTGATGCTGGGATGATATTTGGCACAGGCTTTGCGCCATTTAGAGGTGGGCCAATGCATTATGCCAAGCATTTTGGCCTTGATAAATTAAATGCGTTGTTTGCAAAGCTTGAAACGCAATATGGTGGGCGCTTTAAAGCAGATATCGGTTTGTAGATAAGCGACATAAGCTCTCTCATTCTAATGGTTTAGTATGAGAGAGCTTATTTTTTTACAAAACGGTCTTTATCTTGATAATGATAAAGGAGCATAAAATCATTCGATGTATCTTTGTTTATGTTTTATTTATAGTTATAACTAGCTCATATGCAACGACATTTGTTCTTCCACTTCAAGGAAATGTTGTTGGTGAAATGGAGTATGTCTTTCCTTCTTCAGGTGAAACGCTTGTTGATGTGGGGATACGTTACGATATCGGCTACAATGAAATGGTTAAAGCTAATCCCCATGTTGATCCTAATGATAGTTTGTCCTCTAAAACACGCATCCTGATTCCATCACAATTTACCTTACCGCAGGTTCCTCATCATGGAATTGTTATTAATTTAATGGATTATAGGCTTTATTATTTTCCTGAACATGAAAATGTGGTGATGACTTATCCAGTTGGTATTGGTCGTAAAGGATGGAGTACACCAGTCGGTGTTACAAAGGTTATGGCGAAACAGGTTAATCCCACTTGGCATCCTTCGGCTAGAGTACAAACCTATGCCGAAAAAAAAGGTGTATTAATGCCCGATGAATTTCCACCAGGCCCAGGAAATCCCTTAGGAAAATATGTATTACGGTTAGGATGGCCCGCTTACCTGATTCATGGCAGTAATAGTGACAGTGGGATTGGTGAGAGGGTGAGTGCTGGTTGTATTCGTATGTTGCCTGCTGATATAGAGTATTTGTTTGACCTGGTTAAGATTGGCACCCCTGTTAGAATAATAAATACATCAAAAATACGAGCGCATACCTAACAAATTATATGTGTTTCTATGTGATTTTTTACAAAAAAACGCATAGGCTGCATGGCTAATATAAACCACAATGATACCTCCTAATATATCAAGAGGATAATGCCAGCCAAGTAATACGCAAGAAACCACAAGCAATAAATTAATAGGTAAGAGTATAAAAAATGCAATAGGCCAGCTTTTAAGCAAATAAAGACATAACCATGCCCAAATAACATGAAAAGATGGTAACGCAATCAATCCACCATTCAGTGTGGAAGGCGGTATATGCTGATGTATTTGCATAAATTTTAGCGCGGTTGCGTGCTGGGATTCACTAAAATAAGGGCTTTGTATAATACTTGACGGTGCTGTTGTCGGAAAAAAATAATAGAAACTAAATCCTATTAACGCGCTGAACAGCAATAAAAAATAATATTCACGAATAATTGACCATCGTTTGGTTGCAATCACAATAAGTGGAAGATAGGTCATTTGGTAGGGTAATGTGTCATAGACAATGTTTAAACTATGTGTCAATGTTGGTTTTGTATGGGTCCAAACAAGGATAGATTTTAAATCAACGCCTAGTGATGCCTCAAAAGTTAGAATGTGTTGATCAATAGGTGGAAAGGGTGTGTACTGCGCCGCATTGGTTGCCAAGGCAATCATAGCCATTACAATAAAAAAAAGAATAATTTCTTTTAAATAAACAGCCATCTGACTGTTGCGGCCAAATTGCAGTAAGAAACCAGTGTACATCAGTATCAAAATTACGATGATGTATAGCGTATGTGGGGGGAAATAATTGTTGCCTGGGTAGTGGTAACTAAAAAAATTTACAAAAATTGCCGCGATGGATAAAAAAAACAGAGCTAGTGCCGTGTATAAAATATAGTTTGTAGTAGAGCGTTGCATCAATTAGACACAATAACGATGTTATTCGACCAGCGCTTCTTGTTTTTTCTTAATAGCATGATAAATTTCTTCACGATGAACATTAATTGACCTTGGAGCTTGTACGCCAAATTTAATATTACCATGTTCTGGTGTTTTAAAGGCTACTAATTGAACAATTTCACCATTAACAGAAATAAAAAGAGTTTCCTCAAAAGATACAGTGACGATGTTCATTAAAAAAAACCTTGTTATTTTTTAATGTGTTATAACTTAATTTAACTTAAAAAACAATCATTCGCTTGGAAAACAAAGTAAGATAAAACATCTTATGTTAACCATAACACTATGGAGTTCATTTAGTGGGCTCGAACAATTGATAACAATCTTCATAATCACGTATTTCACTTAAAAAAATTGCCCCATTTCACTAAATGCGTTATGATCGAGCGTTTTTAACAACCTTGCCTTACTAAGAATTTTTTCTAGAAGGCTTTAATCCATAAGGAGATTTAATGAGACATTACGAAATTGTGTTTCTTGTGCACCCCGACCAAAGCGAACAAGTTCCCGCGATGGTTGAGCGTTATAAGAGTATTATTAGCAAGCACGAAGGCACTATTCACCGTGAAGAAGATTGGGGTCGTAGACAATTAGCTTACCCTATCAATGATGTGCATAAGGCTCATTATATTTTGATGAACATTGAATGTAACCAGCTTGCTCTAGAAGAACTTAAAACAGCGTTTAAATTTAACGATGCTATTTTAAGAAATTTAATTATTTGTCAAAAACAAGCGATTACTAGTGAATCGGTAATGATGAAGAAAGAGAAAGAAACAAGAGCAGCTTAACGGAGAGCATTCATGTCAGTATATTTTCGTCGTAAAAAAATGTGTAAATTTACTACCGAAAGTGGTGGTGAAATAGATTATAAAGATGTTAATACGTTAAAGAACTACATTTCTGAAACTGGAAAAATCGTTCCAAGTCGTATCACTGGTATCCAAACGCGTTTTCAACGCCAACTAGCTAAAGCCATCAAACATTCAAGATTTTTAGGTTTGTTGCCTTACTGCGATAGTCATCGATAAAAAAATGGCTTGGTTAGGCGGGCTGATACGTAAACAAGGACAATTTTTGTTGGAGAATGAGCGGTATGCAATTTTGCATGCTGCCATTCTCGCTTTATTGCCCTATACAGCATGGCTATCCGTAGCCAGTGTTGTTTTAGTAACGTTGAGAAGAGGGTGGCGAAAAGGTGGTTTATTGCTGGCTCCAGCATTTTCTGCTTATTTTTCGTTAACTTTTTCTTCTACAACGTTAGTCATCGCCTTAATAAATGCAACATTAGTTTTCATGCCCGCTTATTTGGCGGCGTGTGTGTTGCGTTTAACAACCAGTTGGCGTGCTGTGGCAGGCGCTTATTTCCTTCAAATTGTTGTTGCTGTTGTGATACTACAGATGTATATGCCAGATTTTATCGTGGCACAGTATCTATATATTCAAGCGGCGCTCCGTGAACTACAAAGTGACAGTGTATTATTAACACTAGTTAATAACAAAGCTGGCTTGAATCAAGCGGTGCTAGGTAGTTATCTACTTGGACTACAAACGATAGGAATTGTTTTTTCGGCGTGCTTGTCCTTAATGTTGGCTCGGTTTGTGCAGTCAGAACTTTTTTATCCAGGCGGTTTTAAACGGGAGATGTTAGCTTTTCGTGGTGATAAAATAGATTTATTATTATTGGTGATTTTACTCATTGCTGCAAACCAACAAAATGTGTTTGCGATGAGTCTGCTACCTATAGTTATCTTCTATTTTATGCTTGCTGGTTTAAGTTTAAGCTTTAATGTTCTATCAAAGCAACGGCCATTAAGGCTTATAATTCTCTCAATAGCATCAATGGTTTTATTACCATTTGTTATGCTGCCTGTTTACGTTATTTTTGGCTCGTTAGATAGTTTATTCAATTTGAGGTTATACCTGCTTTCGGATGCAGGTAAAACAATATGAGGGGTTAGTCAAATGCAAGTAATTTTATTGGAAAAAGTCAGAAACTTAGGAAATTTGGGTGACAAAGTGAATGTAAAGCCAGGTTATGGTCGTAACTTTCTTATCCCACAAAATAAAGCAGTATTTGCTACAGAGAAAAGTATTGCCCATTTTAATGAGCGTCGTGCTGATCTTGAGAAAAAAGCAAAAGCAGATCTTGCTAAAGCTGAGCAGCGTGCTGCAAAAATGAATGACATAACGATTGTTATTGCAGCTCAAGCAAGTGATGAAGGTAAATTGTATGGTTCCGTTGGTCCTAATGAAGTAAAAGATGCATTATTGGCCCAATCAGTTGACGTTAGTAAGCGTGAGATTGTTATGCCAGAAGGTCCATTACATTCTATTGGCCAATATATTGTTGAAATTCATGTCCACAGTGACGTGATTGCTAATCTGCAATTAGAAATTGTTGCGGCAAAATAATTTAGATAGCATGTAAGGGTGGGCAAAGTATGGTGTGCCCACCTTTTTTTATTGGTTATTATCAGTAAGTGTTTATCTCAACGTTAGTCATGTTGTAAAAATAGTTAATAGCTCTCAAAGACGATATATTTTAAATAGTTCGCTACTTTATTCTCTTATTCTTTCCACTTAATATTGCACCCTATACTTGGTATTTGATGCTCAGGAACAGGTTTGTCAGCAAGTAAGCAATCCAGGGCCATGCGGATTGAATTGCCGTTAACTTTAATCTTATTACCTGGTCGAGAGTCATCTAGTTGGCCTCGATAAGCTAACATCATATTTTTGTCAAAAACAAAAAAATCAGGTGTGCATGCTGCTTGATAAGCTCTAGCTACTTCTTGTGTTTCATCAAATAAATAAGGAAATGGGTAACCTTGTTGAGTTGCTGTGGCTTTCATATGCTCAGGGGAATCATCTGGATAATCTTCCGCATTGTTAGAATTTATAGCAATAAATCGCACGCCTTTGTTGATATAATCGTTCGCAAGTCGAGGTAATTCCTTATTAACATGCTTTACATAAGGACAATGGTTACAAATGAACATAATCACTGTAGCGAGTGATTTTTTAGGTTCATTTAAGCTAACTGTTTTTCCGCTTAAAGGATCAAGTAGAGAAAACTGAGGAGCATAAGTACCAAGTGGGAGCATGGACGATAGTGTTTTAACCATAAATATCTCTTGTGTATATAATGTCTTAGCATTCTATCTTATCGTGATAAGGCTATGATCTTCAACCATAAAAAGTGAGTAACTGGGGATGTTATCACCACTATAATTTTTACACTCCATGCGCAAGTTTATAAGCCGCAATACCTACATATATGAGGTTGAAAAGAGCCCATAATAATGCGGCTCTGTATCCTTCGTAAACTTGGTAAAAAGCAAAAATTGCGATGCCCAAACTTCCAAAAAAGAAAATCCACTGGTTTTCATCGGCAAAACCAATAGATAGAAGTGCAATTCCGATGATTCCGATCAAACGAAAAACATTTTCTAATCGGCCACTT
>CAZZGV010000073.1:0-8652 GCA_964654255.1 uncultured Legionella sp.
AATTCATTATATAGTTGGTAGGCTACTGCTAGCTCGTCATTGGGAAGTTGATGATGATACATTGTTTTTTTTGGGATTTTTTTTGAAATGCTCATGCTATATATCTTTCCATATAATAAATGCGAGTGGTTTTCAAATTGCTCCCAATTATCTATGTAGTAAAGTTTTTTTTGTGGTTTATAATGGCTGTCTAGTTGTCCAGATACTTTGGGGGATAATGTATTTGACGTATGCTGAGTTGCAAACCCATCCTCTATTGTTTGTTGATCAATCATCCCGGGTCGTAAAAGAGAGTATCCGGTTCTATCTGTTGCTTGAACAATAGTCGATTCTATTCCTACATTGCAACGTCCCCCATCTAAAATCAAAAAGTCTTCATTAGGAAAACTGTGGGCTACATGTAATGCTGTTGTTGGGCTGATTTGTCCGAAGGGATTTGCTGATGGAGCTACTAATGGGCGATTTAATTTTCTCAATATTTGTTGTGTTAAATGATGTTTTGGTGCACGTATAGCAATACTATTTTGCTTTGCATTAATTAACGCATTGACAGCATTTTCTTTGCTATTTAAGACTAATGTTAATGGGCCTGGCCAGAATGAATCCATCATTTTTTGTGCGTAATCAGGGATGTCAGTAACCCATTGATTTAAATCCCAATCATGGCAAATGTGCATAATAAGCGGGTGGTTAAGCGGTCTTTTTTTTATGGAAAATATTTTTTTTATCGCCTGTTCATTGGTTGCATCAGCAGCGAGTCCATATACAGTTTCTGTTGGAATTGCAACGACATCGCCTTGTTTAAGTCTGTCTAGAATGAGCTCAATATTGGTGGTTATAGTTGTCATAAAACCTCATCTTAATTAAGGATTACAATAATCACAGTGGGCCGGATCAGCAGCTACTAACTTATCTTTACGTGGTCGTTGTTCTTGATAATCGCATTGAATACAGCCCCATTGCTCATATTGATACATGGCAGTGTCATCTCCGCATAAATTACATGGTAGTTTCCCACTTACAGATTTAAAGCCAAAACCGGGGATATTACAGCTCGGGCAAGCGCTATTTATGCGAATGGCTAATTTAGTTGCTAGCTCGCTTAGTGTTCGCATTCGGGTCGGATTCATCATTGCGCGCATGTCCGTTGCAATAAACAGTTCATTGTATTTTTTAAACCCGGCGGTTAGTGCAGTTTGTAGTTGATGGTCATTAACAATGCCTTTAGCAATAATATCTCGCCGATCGCCTGATTGCAGAGTTAGACCATGGCTTGGAAATAACGTTGATGTTAAGAACTGATCTAGTTGGGTATCTTGTTGAATCGTCATCATCTTGTAATTAGTATTTGGCGTTATTAATTGTTCGGCAATAATCCAATCATTTTCCAAGTCGACAAATACCATTATTTCATGCGCATGTGCGATAAAGGGACTTGATGGGTGGGGTCCAAAACTACCTTCACTTGCAATAGAGAAAGCATATTTTTTTTCATTCGCTGCGTGTTTGGCTTTTAAAACACACGTTTCATAAGCTGAAGAATATCGTGGAATTTCTCCAGTGAATGTACCGAATTGATCTGTATCTATATCTTCTACGCATATGTTGCATGCTAATGTATCCCGAAAAACTGGTTCAATTGCTTGTTCTTTATTATGTTTAGACGCAAGCAGAACGTATTTGTCTTTATAAATCATATCAAACTCCGTGTATTAACCTGGTCGTTCATCTTCCAGGGATGATTATTGGATGGTTAATTTAAGAAAAATAATCGACACGTGCGACAGATACGTCTGAAACAAACATAACGCCTGAGTTATTTTTAAATAATGATTTCATTCCTTTTGCAATACCAGCAATAGCCTTTTCTGGAGCAACGGCTATAAACATGACAAAAGTGGCTTTATCATTAAATAATAATTTTCCTTCATGAAAACCATGGTGTCCCTTTCCAGACACATTTCTAAGTAATGTAAAACCTGAAAGATTCGCTTCATTGAGGATATTGGAGATCAATGTTTCATTTTCTCCAGATACAATCAGTTCTATTTTTTTCATATTATGCAGCGTGACGTTGCTATCATCATCTTGATGAGTGGTCGTTAAATTCATTTTTTTTCTCCTATGTTGGTCAATAAACTCCATTCTCCTGTTGTTTGTAGTTGATAGGCCTGATTTTCTGTTGGCTCTATTACAATTAACTTCACCCAGGCATTAAAAAATAACGTTTTTAAAATTTCTTGACGATTAATAATCAAACTAACATTTTCTCTTGGCGCATAAACAATAGTTAGCAGTCTTTGCGGTTGATGATAATCAATGTTGTCAGTGGATTTCACTGATTGAAGAGGTAGTCCATGCATTAAATCGCTACTATTACCTTGCATAATGCCAATTTTACCAGTGACATTGTGTGTTATTTTACTCCCACTGCCGTAGGTTACATTGTCAATTGTAGAAAACAAATATTGCGTGTTAATCCACTCAGCAACAACCATTGGGGCAGTTAATATGGTTTCAAGAGAGGTTAGCTGTTCATCTTGAAGCCAGTCATAGGAGTGTAAAAAACATCGGCCTTCTAGGTTTAATGCTTTTGTTAGCTTTCTGGGGGCAATGATAAATCCAGCGTTGCGTGCCAAACCCCATTCAGGCCTTACTTCTGACCAGTCTTGGCTCCTACACGTTGTTTCATAAAGAGGGTTTATGTGTTTAGATATATCAAAATTGGTTGCACGTGAGGTTGCATTTTTTAATTTTGCTTTTATAAGGTCATTTTTTAAATTTATTAAGATTTTTTTATGGGGTAATTGTTGGATATTATCTTCAAAAATTAAAACATCATCGGTTGTAGTATTGTGTTGGGCGGCAAGAAAAAGTGTGTCTTGGGGGATTGTGATATCACGCTCAGATAATAGGACACGAATTGATTTTTTGTTCAGTATAGCTGCTAAAACTTTGGCGTTGCCTCCACCTTGGTTGCCACCACATGCGCCACAATCGAGACCAGACGCATATGGATTATTTTGAGTGCTGCTGCCATGACCACAAAAAACAATGAATTTTCCAAAATTTTTTGTTAACCCCATGATGCGCAATACTGCTTCTGCATAAAGCGCTTGCTCAGAAGGTGAAATACCGTTGTAGCTATCATTGGGCATCATATCAATAAGAGGTTTTGTAGATAGTGTTGGCCTAATTTTTTCAATACATTGATTTAGAAAAGATATCGTGGTTATTGGTTTGATCGTTTTAGCAAACATGAGTAGGCCGCACCAGATTCCTAAGGTTTCAACTAGCGCAAAAGGTGTAGCAAAATTATATTTTAGTTGTTGATATATGCTCACTAGGCCATTAATTATTTGTGTACCTTGTGTGTGCTTTTTTTCAGCACAGCTGCTATCACCACTAGGCGCGTCATGAATATCATAGCGAGGTTTTAATAATACCGGACAAGCGTCGGTTATTTTTCCGGAGTTATAATCATGAAGACGAATAGGTAGGCCAAAAAAACCGGCGAATCCTAGCGTTTCATAAGACCCTAATGATTCAAGATGACGACGAAATGGCTCTGAGCGTACATCAATACAGAATACCAATTGAACATCTGGCGATGTTTCCTGTAACGTATTCATTGTTGCCGCCCTATTTAGTAGGGTCGGTATTAAATGTGTTTGATATGCTTGCTCACGTATTTTTATAGCGTCTATCATAGGGTCGGCAAGCGCTTGATTGTTATGATGAGCGTGTTGCGACGTATTGATTAGCGGATGAAGTAGAACGGTAATAATTAATCGAATCGCTATGAAATCAATTAGCATAGTTGAGTGGTTATTGGCTGTGTTTTGCCATTCTGTTTTCCATTTGATATAACCAGCCCATCCAGGTAACTGCGCCAATGATTTTTTTAAAAATGATACATGTTCTTCAGTAGATACTTGCAGTATTTCCAGACATTGAATAATGGCATTTTCTGCATTATTAGGTAGTTGATTTAGCCATTGTTTGTTTCTTTTTGATCCTTGGTGGAGTTTTTTGTCGTATTTGGCGAGGTCCTTAAATGCCAAGTAAAATCCTTTATCACGGCATGGTATATTGATAACGCTTTGGCCATCATCAAAGTAAGCCACGCACCACTTGATTGTTTCTCGATTGATGTGTTGATAATCGGGGCAATATTGTTTAAATAATGATGATGCCTCCATTAGTGCCTGGTCAAAGTGCTGGCTTTCAAATCCTTGAAGTGAATTGCATGCAATAAATGTTTTTAAAGGCCATACAGGCGCAATAGTTTTTGCAGCAAGGTGTACCATTGCTTGAATATCAATTTTATGTGATATGTTTTTTTTAGCTGTTATTGTTGTTTTTTTAGAGTTTGTTTTTTCGCTACACCGAATAGTCATTGTAACGCTCCTAATATTTATAAGTTTGGCGAATTGTTGTTATTGTTTTGGGGTGTGGCTGGCTTGCATTTAATAAGTACATGTAACTACGCTTCCAACCAGTTGTTTTTTGAATAAAGTGAAAACATTTTAGATTTAAAATCAACCATATGATTATGCATCCAGCAAACGCTGCTATATGCAATGTATTAATAGAGTGTTGCATGGTGACAATGGATGGAATTCCTGCCTCAATAAGATGAATACTGCATCCATATATTGCGCCAAAAAACACTGCTATGCTGAGCGCTGCAACATTTTTGAATATGGTTGGTTTATTTTGTAGTACAGCATGAGCCACTTGGGTTGAGGCAATAAATGCAAAGCCAACTAAAAAAGCTGTTGTATTCATTGAAAAAAATGTTTTATCACTAAAGCATGCAAAACTATAGGCCCCTGCTAGCCCATAAGCACAAGCGACAATAAAATTCCTTAACGAGCTAGTTCTGCTTTGAGTGTTTGGTTTTTTGTTTTGTACGCTAGAGCCCGCGCCTAAAAATAGAAAGGCTTTAAATAGACCATGCCAAATAAGGTGAGCAATAGCGGCAGGAAAAAGCCCCAGCCCGCATTGAATCATCATAAATCCCATTTGTCCCATTGTTGAGCAAGCGAGCATTCGTTTAATATCACTTTGAACGAGTTTCCACAGCGTACCAACTATTGCTGAAGTAACCCCGATAACGAAAATAAGATCTAATAACAAAAGATGATTAGATAGCAGTGGGGCAAATCGTACTAAAAGAAATCCACCACCGTTGACTAAACCCGCGTGCATGAGTGCAGAAACAGGAGTTGGCGAGTTTAATGAGCTGGTTAACCATTGGTGAAAAGGCCAAAGTGCTGATTGTGTCATTGATACAATAATACAGAGAGCAAGAGCTGCAATTATTAGAGAGGATTGAGTGTTTTGGTGAGTGATTGTAGATATTGACCAACTACTTGACGCAACATACATTAAAACAATAGCTATCATGAATAAAATCGCACCAAAAAAAAGTGTTTTAAAGGCAATTTTTCCCGAAGCAGCCGCTGCATCCCATTCTTTTTTATGGATCATTAATGAAATTAATAGAGCATTACTAATACACCATGCTATAAAAAAAATTAGTGTTAGATCGGCAAGCGCCATAATTGTTGCGCTGCTTGTTATTAATGATAATTTATAAAAATAGGATTTGAACTTTCTGTCGCCGGCCATATAGCGTATCGAGAATTGATGAACGATGGTACTCACAAAGAAAATCAGTGAGGTCATCAAAAATCCTAGGCTATCTGCTTTGAGTCCAAGAAAATAAAACGTTGTTTTGTCTGCGTAGCAATATACAAGTAATACAAGGCTTAGTATTAACCCTATGCTAATGGCTATTGTTGTGAACTGTGCGCCCGTTTTTTGATGTTTATTTAATAGTAGATTTAATAGAAATCCAATTATAGGAATTGTTGCAAGTAGCAATGATAAGTACATCATTATTGTATTTGTCATTAGTGAACTCCATATTAATTTCTTTGATAATATTGTTGAAATATAGAAGCAATGTTAATATAAGTAAATTTAAAAATTCTAATCTTAATTATTAGGATATCTAATGTCTATTGATACGATTACGTTGCAATGCTTTCTTGCGGTATCGGATAGTGGAAGTTTTACCAAAGCGGCTGAGCGGGTGGGGAGAACCCAGTCTGCTATTAGTCAACAAATTGCTAAACTTGAACATCTGATCGGTAAGACTTTATTCAATAGAGGTAAAGAGTTATCCCTTACAACAGAGGGTGAGATTTTTTTAACTTATGCGAGACAAATGTATTTACTGCATCGAGAGTCATTGGATCTGTTTAAAGAGCCTGAGTTACGGGGTGAAATTCGTTTTGGATTGCCAGAGGATTTTGCAACGGTGATTTTATCTGATGTCTTAGTTGATTTCTCGAGACTACATCCTCGCATTCTTTTAAACGTTGAGTGTGATTTAACAATTAATGTATTTGAAGGATTTAAGGCGGGAAAATTCGATATAGTTTTATTAAAAATGACACCGCCAAATGAGTTTTTGGACCAAACAACGATTTGGAAGAAGCCGGTAAAATGGATTGGCCAACCAGAATTACTTTCTGTAATAAATAAAAATACAGTTGTGCCTTTGGTTTTATCACCAAAGCCCTGCGTGTATAGGGAAAGTGCTATTCATGCATTAGAAAAGGCTGGTATTAAATGGCGTCTTGCATACACCAGTCCTAGTTATGCTGGAAAAATGGCAGCGGTTAAAGCGGGGCTGGGTATTAGCATTATTCAAGAAACATTGATTCCCGATTATTTAAAGCAGTTGGAAAATAAAACGCTTCCAGCTTTAGCAGATATTCCAATTGCCCTACTAAAAAGACAACATGACAACAAAGCCATTGAATCGTTAGATTATTTCTTATTAAAAAAATTTCGTTCGCTATAACTTTGGCGTAATAAATAAGAACAAGATGTTGCTAGAGGATATAAATAATAGGCGAGCACCCAACAGCATAAGATTTGAACCCTGGGGTTCAGGTGGGGAGTGCTCGTGACAGTTCAGGCTTTCCACTCTTGGTGGCTTAGCACAACACTGCCATCAGAATACTCTCCATTATAAAAACTTATCGGTTCAAAAATCGCCGCTGCTGGGTTGGCGGCCATTATATCACGCGATTGCTATAGAAAGTGATAATTGTTCTAAACAATTCCATATTTGCTGGCCTTGATTGGTTTTAATCATTTCATCGAGTTGTGCGCTGTTTTGTAATAGTTCATATAACCTGACTAAAGGTAAGCGCTTTAGTGCTGCTTCATATAATCGTGCTTTCTGTGGCCATATTTTCTGTTGGCTACATGCATTATCAAATCCTATGTGCTGTTTAATTGCATGTGACAGCTGAATTAAGTGTCGAATTTCTTGGGTGAGTAGCCATAGAATCAGCGTAGGCTCAGTGCGGTTGTTGCATGCTTGTTGTAAAAGATGGATGGCTTTTTCTGCATTAGCACTTAAACATGCATCAGCTAATTCATAGAGTTGATATTCGCACTGATCAACCAATTGTGCCTTTACATTCTCAATGGATAATGCATTCACTCCGTCATATATCAGTGCTAATTTTTCAAGAACTTGGGCACAAGCAAGCAAATTATTTTGCGTGTACTGGTGAATAAGGGCAGGTACTTGAACATCATAGCTAATAGAGCGTTGTTGTAATTGATTAACAATCCAACTTTGAAATGCTTGGCCTGTGAAGGGTGTGGCTTGCACCAATGTAGCGTTTTGGTTATTTGAAAGCCACTGCAATTGTTTAGGGGGAACATTACTCGCATGCAGAATAATAAGGCAATTTGGGTTTATATGTTGTAGATAGTTGGTTAATACTGTTTTGCCTGCTACATCAATTGTTTTTTTATCAAGGCGCGCGTCTAGTAAAACTTGATCATAGAACAGGGAGTAGCTATTTGCTTCTTCTTGGAGCATGTTCCAGTCGGCTGGTGTGTTAAGATGCACTACTCTTTCGTCGGTTTCACCACGTTGACGCCATGCTGTTTTGATAGTGTAGGCCGCGTCGTTCAACAAGTAATGATCTGAGCCAACCAATACATAGATTGCTGGTATTTTTTTTTGTAAATGTGAGATTAATGCTTGATATTTAATTAACATGAGTGCGTTGCATGTGAAGACGATGATGTGCTTTAACGCTCGGCTATATACAGCCATATATGGACGGGGCATTCAGTAACAACCTACCAGCACTTGATAAGTGGACGGTCAAGGTTTCGCCCTTCAAACTGCGTATAGGCAGCCAGTTGAAATACGGATTTTGTAAGGCATGCGTGCCCTCGCAAAAAATTATTTTTTTTGATTCAAATTCTTGAAAAAATATTGAATGTGACGTGATGTTCAACTTCTCATAAAGAATTGTATCCTCGAAAAATTGATGTTTCTGATGGAAATAATTCCTGATGGCCTCCATGAATGCAATTGTATTAAGGAAGCCAGTTTGTTTTAGCAGCAGTCCTCCAAATGGATCCTTAACACCTTTCCATCCTGCATTTGTTGTATAGATTTTCTCAATGAAAACAGCCCAATCAGGTGACGCACTTTTGCCCATCCATTCATTCTGTTCTTCAATAGAAAGGAAGGGTCTATAAATAGGCGTAGGGTGAAAAAAATGCTGTGCAGTTTTTATTTCTGCTTTGGTATAAAAATGA
>CAZZGV010000074.1:0-8463 GCA_964654255.1 uncultured Legionella sp.
CATTATAGAAATAACGTCCGAAGCTTATCCTGACTATACCGCTTTTGATCCAACCAGCGCTCATCCCGATGCCAACAGCACGCCGGATAATCCACGTTGGTTTATGGTAGATGTTACATTTAAAAAAAAATTTGCACAGATGATCCCTCTTGAGCGTCTAAGACAGTATCCAGAGCTTGAAGAAATGCCGTTATTACGTAAAGGTAACCGGCTGTCCATCACACCTGTGACTGCAGAAGAGTGGGTGTTTATTAACTCATTATCATAATATGCAATCAACATCACTCACGCACCGTATACTAACGTGCTGCTTTCACCACGTTAGGCGTCTGGCACTCTAACTCCACGCCATCATACTCAAGATTACTTGAACAACAAGAAGAAAATAATCCAAGAAACCAACTTCTCTTTGGCGCTTTATCGTTGCTAATTTTTTTTGACTGACTCAGTTTTTTATTTGTAACCTCACTGAAAAAACGATCACGATTGCCAGATAGGCCTTTATTAAGTATCGGTCCAGCCGTCAGCAAAAGAGGCTCCGCTTTAGGTAATACAAACGAAGGTTGCCGCGCATTCAATGCCAAATTAAAGAGCCTAAGACCCTCAGGACAATTTCCTGCCCACACCATAAACCTACCGTAACCGTCTTCTTTCGTTGGATCACATGCAGCACCAATAGCTACTACATCAGCATCTGAGGTCAACAATGGAGCAACACCTATTGAGATATACTTTCGCCGATCGTTAAGAAGTGTTTCATCGCCCAGCGCCAGGTACTCAGCATAAGTATCAGCCTCATCCATACGTGATGCGGCATCCGAGCCATAACTCATGGTTTCTATATACGATAATGAAGGACCGCGCTTAGTAAAAAGATCGGTAAAGCGTAAAAAACCCAATTCAATCAACGCAGCGTCCGTAGCACTCTTTGTCGCATCAAATACCATCGGTAGAATTTGTTCATCAATCGGTCGATTTGCATACGTAGTATAAACAAAGATAAAATTTTCTGGGTCAAGCGTAACCCCCGCTAAAAAACTTTGCTTCATAGTCTCTGCGAAGGCAGTTATCGCCTCAGTCTCAGCATCAAACATTAGACCATCATGAGGATAATTTTTACAGAGATCGTTAGTAATAATAGTGCCATCTGGTGCCATTTGACCTATGATATTTCGCACAAAATTCGTAATATTTATAGAGTCCCAATGTGTTGTTGGCGTGTCAATAAAAGAAAGAATGATGCGGCGACCTAATTTTTGCATAGCTACAATAAAATCCTGAATAGCACCGCGATCACTTAGACTACGAATATAAGTATCATCTGAAGTATTACCCGTGACAGCAGGCGTTATAAAAGCAAGATTAATCTCACAATCGATCGTTGTCGGAAACCATGTAAGCGCATAATCAGTTGACTGACCTGGGTTTGATGCCGCATAGGGTGTTGCATAAAAAGTAGGTAACAATACAGGCTGATTAAGCAACGTTTTTTCTAGCCTTTGTTTTAATTCGGTCTTATTCTTCACTATTGGACCACTCCTGTGGATTGCTCAATTACCACTATGTGTAAGGTTTAGATATTTTATGTCTAAACAGCCTCTTCCCCCACTTCCCCCGTGCGAACACGGATAACTTGCTCTAGTTCATGCACAAAAATTTTACCATCACCTATTTTACCCGTATAAGCAGCTTTGCAAATCGCGTCAATTGCAGCTTCAACCATATTATCAGGTAGCGCTAGCTCTATTTTAATTTTAGGAAGAAAATCAACAACATATTCTGCACCACGGTACAATTCAGTATGGCCTTTTTGCCGACCAAAACCACGCGTTTCTGAAATAGTAATGCCTGGGATACCAATTTCTATTAATGCTTCATGAACATCATCGAGCTTAAATGGCTTGATGATGGCGGTAATCATTTTCATTATTTTACCTTTAAAATATAAAACCTATTTAAAATAGGTAATAATATAACTATACCTATTACCAGGAGCACCTATGTTTGATCCTAAACAATTCGAAGAGCTTGCAAAAAAACTATATACCGCGTTGCCCACCAGTCTACAGAATTTTGAAAATGAAATTCAACAAAAATTCAAAGAAATATTACAAGCGGCATTTGCCCGTATGGACTTGGTAACACGCGAAGAATTCGACGTGCAAATCAAAGTACTCGCACGCACCCGCGAAAAAATTGATACATTGCAAGCCCAAGTGCAAACCCTGCTCGAAACCAAACCTAAAAGTAAAAAAAAGAACGACTGATATTGTCAATCTCCGTGCGTGAAAAATTTAACTTAGAACTATTTTTCGCGCACCACCCTCTGCGCTAATCGACGAAGGTAATTCTATCGAGTAGAATAAAATTCCAACCTCGAAAAGAGCTACATCAATGAGTCTTGCAATTAGCAAAACACGCAGTGCTATTGGAATTCACGCGCAGCCTGTGTCTGTTGAAGTACATTTATCAAATGGCTTACCTGGCTTTACTATTGTTGGTCTTGCTGAAACAGCGGTAAAAGAAAGTAAAGACCGTGTACGAAGCGCTATCATCAATAGTCAGTTTGAATTTCCCTGCCGTAAAATTACCGTAAGTCTCGCGCCGGCAGATTTACCTAAATCAGGCAGTGGTTTTGATTTACCTATAGCGATTGGTATCCTCGCAGCCTCTGGCCAAATCCCCACACATAAACTAGCCTCGCATGAGTTTATTGGCGAATTAGCACTTAACGGCAACCTGCGTGGAGTATCAGCTATTATTCCCGTAATACTAGCTGCACACCGCGATCAACAACTCTTAATTATTGCTCATGCTAACGCAGATGAAGCGGCCCTCGCCGGGCATAATAATGTCTTTTCTGCTGGTAGTTTACGCGCTGTCTGCGGTTATTTATGTCAAGATACCCCGCTTCACCCATTGCCAAAACGCCCTGAAATCAAGAGCACTGATAATGTACTTGATTGGTCTGATATCAAAGGACAACACCATGCCAAGCATGCTATGGAAATTGCTGCCTGCGGTGGACATAGTATTTTGTTAAGTGGACCACCGGGTAGCGGTAAAACCATGCTAGCCAAACGTTTTAGCACACTATTACCCGAGCTATCTGACGAACAAGCCTTGGAATGTGCGGCAATTAGCTCAATACGTGGTCACTTAAATAACTTCACTAACTGGCGTCAACCACCATTTCGCTCGCCTCATCATACTGCCTCACCAATTGCATTAGTCGGTGGTGGAAACCCTCCCAAACCTGGCGAAATTTCTCTGGCACATCACGGTGTTTTATTTCTAGATGAACTACCCGAATTTCATCGAAACGTGCTTGAAACCCTGCGAGAACCGCTAGAATCTGGCAATATTTGTATCTCAAGAGCGGCGATTCAAATGGAATTTCCGGCGCGTTTTCAGTTAGTAGCAGCAATGAATCCCTGCCCTTGTGGGCAATGGGGCAACCCCAAAGCTAACTGCTTATGCTCACCTGATAGAATCAACCGCTACCTTAGCAAACTCTCAGCTCCGCTACTGGATCGAATTGACATGCAAATTACCGTGCACGCATTAACGATAGAAGAATTGGTCAAACCACATCAAACAATACAAGGGCAAAGCGCAAAAATTAGAGAGATGGTCAGTGAGATACGCTTACGTCAGATCAATCGTCAAGGATGTATTAATGCAAATTTAAGTGCAAAAGATTGCGAAATGGTCTGCGAACTAAGTGATACCGAACAAACATTTTTACGCCAAGCACTGAGCCAACTAAAACTCTCGGCACGTGCATTCCACCGACTGCTAAAAGTAGCACGCACCATCGCAGATATCCGCCACTCAGACAAAACACAACTGGCGGATCTAAAACAAGCGTTATCCTTTAAACAAACACTACAGGCGCCCTTATGAGCCTTGGTCTTATGTTGGAGCCACCAGACGCTCAAGAATAGCCATACGCATAAATACGCCATTGCGTACTTGCTCCAAAATGTATGATTGCGGGCTGTTTACCAGCTCATCATCCACTTCTACACCACGGTTGACGGGCCCAGGATGCATAACCATAACATCTTTTTTTGCATTAGCCAGATTTTTTCACGTTACAGCAAAATCACGGCGATAGCTCTCCAAATCAAGATGCTCACTTTCCGCTAACCGCTCATGTTGAACACGTAAACAAACCACCACATCAGCATCAAAAAGCCCGTCCTGTAGCGACGTAGTTACCCGCCCATAATGAACCAATGTTGGCTGCCAGATTTCAGGGGCAACCAAAACTAATTCACCCACCCCCACTTTGGAGCAGATCACCTGCAACGAATTGGCCACTCGCGAATGACGAATATTTCCTACAATAGCTATTTTAAGCTGCTTTAAATTTGGCTTTTGCTCTATAATCGTCATAAAATCAAGCATAGCCTGGCTAGGGTGCGCATGTGTCCCATCACCGGCATTAATAATATGTATTGCATCCCCACAGCTGCTAGCCAACCTCGCGGGCAAGCCTGCGTCCACATGACGAATAACAAACAGTTTGATTCCCATCGCTGCCAACGTCTTAAAGGTATCCTCAATAATTTCGCCCTTACTTTCTGATGAGCTTTGTAAATCTAAATTCACAACCGGCATTGCTAAATGCTTAGCAGCCAACTCAAAACTCACCCGCGTTCGAGTGCTGTTTTCATAAAATAAATTAACAACCGTAAATTGAGGATAATTTGGATAAACAGCACTATTTTTAAAATACAATGCGCGCTGAATAAGTGCTGCTATTTCCGACTCTGATAATTGATGTATATCTAAAAAATGCTTCATAAATCCTCAAGATGGCGTTGACATACCCTGAAGCCATTGCTCTAAAATAATGCATGCAGCAATGCTGTCTACCTCGGTATTTTTAATTTTACGATATCCGCCTTTAGCGAATAAATAAGCACGAGCTTCAACAGTAGTTAAGCGTTCATCAACTAAATGAACATCAAGAAAAAACCGTCTTCGCAATTGTCGCGCAAAACCTCGCGCAGCTGCTGTCGTGTATTGTTGGCTATCATCAATACATGTTGGCAATCCAACGATCATGGCTAAAGGCTTCCATTGATTTACAAGCGTCTGAACTGTATCCCAATTAGGCACACCTAATTTGGCATCCAGTGTTGATAAGGGTGAAGCACTGCCGGTAAGCATTTGCCCTACAGCAACACCAATTCGTTTGTAACCAAAATCAAAACCAAGATAAACACCTTCAGGCATGCCCTTCACCCGATATTATTTGGTCCATTTTTACACCAATGGTCAAACCTGCATACTCCCATCGTTCTTCAAAAGGGATCTCATATAATAATTCTGGCTTGTAGGGACAAACCAGCCATACATTATCCCTAACTTCTCGATCTAATTGCTCCGCTTCCCACGCAACATAGCCTAACGCAACCAAGACATCCTTAGGTCCAGTAGCATCGGCAATCGCACGTATAATATCATTCGAGGTCGTTACCGTCACGTCCTCACATAAAGCAAGACTAGAACGCCAATCGCCAAACGGGCGATGAATTACAAACCCTCGCTCAGGCTGAATCGGCCCACCAAACAATAAAGGTAAACGATTACTTTCAACATGGATAGGTTCAATCTGTAATTGGTCAAAAACCAACCCCAAGGGAAACTGCATAGGCCTATTAATCATTAAACCCACTGTGCCTTGCGTTTGATGCTCACAAACATAAATAACTGACTTTGCAAATACAGGGTCATAGATAGATGGCATCGCTATCAACAAGCTATTTGCCAACGATATGTTTATAGCCATAAATCTCGCCCCCCCTTTCGTATAAATACGAATCTTTATTTAATTATATACTAACAAAAAGAGAATCGTAGCTTACGTACTTGAGTTGCGTGGGCCAAGGCAGTAAAGTACAAAAATAATTAATGATAAGCCTAGGATAAACATGCGACGCTTGTTAATGGCGTGTCTTATTTTTTTTTACGTGACCGCGAGTTTTACAGCACCACTCAATAATATCCAACTTGGCTTTAATATCAAAAAAGCCAATCAAGAGTTTGATCATATTAACCTGCAATTATCAGTACAAAATTTAAATCTTACCAATTTAGAGACAGCTGTAGAAACACTTAGCGACTTATCAGACAAAGCTGACGAGTGTGTGGAAGACGTACAAAAAAAAATTAATAATATTGAAATACTGATTAAACAAGGTAGTAATAATCAGGATGAAAAAAAAGAAGGCGCGGATCGTGTTTATCTTGACAAGCAACATAAAGAATTAGCTGATGAGCAAGCCCAATGCAGATTATTTTCCATTCGAGCAAGAGAGGCTATAGAAGCATATAAAAACGCCAGCGCCGAATTAAAGCAAGAAGAAGCGCTTACCCGAGGTATGCCATTATGGGGTATAATGCGCCAAGCAGCAGACTCACCTCCTGAAACGAACCTTACTAGCCTTATTACACAAAAACTTCCCGGGACATTGCCCACAGCCTTGACATGGTTAATTATCCTATGCGTAGCAGTTATTAGCTCGACCACCATTTTATTTCGAGTACAGCAAAGCCGATTTTCTAAGCTCTATCTACGTTTTAAAAAAATACGTATACAGTCTATTGTGCTGTTAGCAACGTTTTTCATTTCAGCTATGTTATTTATTCATCAACTAACATTATATGAAGATGGGATGCCTTTCACACTCCCTCTAAGACTATCAAGCATTGTATTATTGTTTATGTCTGGGCTTATACTCACTTCTTTTTTATTTAAATTTAAGAAAATTAGAGCATGCTTCCATCTGTATTTTTTGGATATAGCTTACTTTCGAGCGATTATTATTGCATCGCTTTGTTTCTATACGGTGGCTATAATTGGACAATTATTTGCAAGCTCATTTAATCCTAACAGCCCCCTTTGGCAATTATGCCAATCCCTCTATCTTTTAATTATTCTGTCTACGGGAGGACATTTTATTCTAAAATTTTGCACACAACATCGTCATATTGCTTTTATTAAACATCACTATCATTTTATCCAACGATCTACAGCGCTCTTGTTATTCTCGTGCGCTTTGATTGGTATTTTTGGCTACCATACATTAGCAAACCACCTCGCTCTTTCTGGATTTACAACGGCTGTTATTATTTTTGTAACACTACTGATTAACCAAAGCATCAAAAAACTTTATCTCGGCTTAACGCAACACAAAACGTTTAACGCCAGGATTATCAAATATTTTGGCTACCGAGCAGACCAAACATTTACAGAGTTTTTAATTTTAAGAACAGTTGCACAAATACTGGTGGTAAGTATCAGTATTTATCTTATTGGCCGCAGCTGGGGCTTTGCTACAGACTATATTGAAAGCATCTATGACCGACTTCTATACGGTATTCATATCGCCAATGTAACTGTATATCCAACTCGAATTATTTCTGGATTGGTCGTGTTTTGCGTACTTTATTTAGTATTTCGCGCTATTTCCACCTCTATTAGCAGTCACCAACAATTTGAAGATGAAGAAGAAACACAAGTTGCTGTTGCTTCTATTCTTACCTACATTGGTTTTGGATTAGCTCTTATTTCTGGCTTTCTGGTAGCAGGGTTTGATTTTACTGGGTTAGCTATCATCGCTGGTGCACTTTCTGTAGGAATTGGACTCGGTTTGCAAAGTATCGTTAACAATTTCGTTTCTGGATTAATTTTGCTTATAGAAAAACCTATTCGTCCAGGCGATCGTATCAATGTTGATGGGATTGAAGGCTTTGTGAAGAAAATACGGGTGCGATCAACACAAATCATTACCCCCTCTCGCGAAGACATTATAGTGCCCAATTCAGATTTAATTACGCGTCGAGTAACTAATTATATGTTTAGCGATAAATACTGCCGCATTAATTGCGAGGTCGGTGTAGCCTATGGTAGCGATACACAATTGGTTCATGATGTGCTTTTGAATGTTGCAAATGAGCATGATGAAGTTATAAAAACAGGCCGCAATAAACCTGTTGTGCTGCTTCGCTCGTTTGGTGATAGTAATCTTGTGTTCCAACTGTGGTGTTTAATCAAAGACGTTAATAAAAAATTCATTGTACGCAGTGAATTGAATTTTGCGATTGACAAAGCATTTAGAGAACATCATATCTGCATGGCTTTTCCACAACGTGATGTTAATATAAAAATAACGGATCTTGAATACACAAAAAAAGAATCAGATGAAATAATATCCTCCCAATAAACTTTTGTATGAGCTTATAAAGAACAATCGATGTAACTCTCAATACTTTTTTTAAAAAAGTATTGAGAGTTACATCGATTTTGAGTTATGTTGATATAGTCGATTAAAAAGTAGATGTATAGCGCGATTAGCATTTATGGATGAATGCAATTGATTAAAAGCAGCGTGCGCCAATCAGCGTTACTGCAACTTTAGCAAACGGAGGAAACATGGCTAGAGGTGA
>CAZZGV010000075.1:0-8390 GCA_964654255.1 uncultured Legionella sp.
GCGGATGAACAATTAACACCTGAAAATGTAACTAAAGATGCCAAAACCATTACCCCCCCCATAAACGAGGATGATAAAAATAAAGATGAAACATCCTCTAAAGACGACACTCAGGTGCATAAATCAGATAACAATGCCAATCAAAAAACAGGTATGCCATCGGGAACGTATGTCCCTTAGTGATAGAGTTTAAATAACCCCAGTTATGAGTTTTTCATGAACAACTCATAACTGGGGTTATAGTACTTTTCTAAAAAAGCAGCGCCATCAAACATAGATTGGGCCCATGGCTCGAGGCATCTTCAGGCCATGGGCCCAACACTAATATAAGTAAGGGGGTAGACAGTGATATCGTGTGCAGTCGACAGTTTTCACGTGGATGCTTCCGGAGTGCTTTTTGCTTCTTAGTCAGGCTAAGCATGCTCACCACACTCTCAATCTAGCTTCCAAAATTTTTAATGTTGGCTGAACAATAAACACTATCTATAATTTATATACTAGTTTAGTTTATTTAACGGCGCCACCTTAAAATGTCAGGATAATTGAAAAAAATTCGTTAAGCGTGAAATAAGCTTAATTTAGAGAGTGGGATTTTTTATCAACTCATCTTCGAAACCAAAAAATCTTAAATCCTTTATGCGTTGTGGATATAAAACACCGTCCAGGTGATCGTACTCATGCTGCACGGCTCTTGCATGAAATCCTTCCGCTATGCGTGTAATAAAATTACCATCAAGATCGTAACCACTGTATTCAATTTTATTAAATCTAGGCACCAGCCCTCTTAACCCAGGTACACTTAAACACCCTTCCCAGCCATCCACCATGTCATTAGAAAGCGGCTTAAAAACTGGATTAATAAGTACGGTAAATGGCACGGGCTGTTCATCGGGATAACGTTTGCTCTTCTCAAAGCCAAACATGATGACCCGTTTATTAATTCCTATTTGTGGTGCAGCAATACCAACCCCACCCTCGTTGTACATCGTATCTTTCATGTCTTGAACTAGGGCGAATAGTTCCGGCAGTGATTTATCCAGATCGACAATAACGTCTGATGGCATAGCAAGTTGCCTATTACCCATTTTTACGACAGGTTTACATGACATGAACGTTCTCAATAAATATAACGTGATCTAGCAGTATAGAGTCCATCCCAATCCCTTTCAAATCCTTTTAAAATTTTGTACTACCGCTAGGTCCTCTATAAAAAACTTCATCCTCATCCTCACTTTCCAATGGAACATCAATATAACCAAGCTCATCGATCTCTTCAACCACCAAATCCTCACTCACAGCCTGGGCAGAAACTGGCGCAATTAGGGCTTGGCCATCATCTAATTTTAGCCGTTCTGTGATTACTTTTTCTAAAAGCCTATACATCGTACTTGGGCCCTGCAGATTTTTTTGAAGTTTATAGATGCCATGTCCGGTAAGCAGGCTACCTATGCCTACAAAAGGTACTGCATAAGGAGCAGCAGCGCCTGCCGTGCAAACCAGGGCCGCAATGCCCACGCTAAGAGCAATCACACCAAGAACCAATTCAACCATTGAACTTATAATCAGCATAACGCCAGAGTTAACCGGTTTAAGACGGTTGGCAAGTTTAAGACAGGATTGATAGTTTTCTGGTGTTGGCTGCGCCAGTAGCGTATTTATCTTACTCATGGCGAGGCCCCAATATGCTTTATTGTATACATCTAATTTATCATGATCCAAACTGCTAAGATCTCTCAGTGATTTAGACAATGAGGGATACGACGCATGATAATTAGAAGCATGATTTGATAATGCGCCGATTAAGTGATTTAAACCCGCGTCCATTTGCAATTCTAGCCAAGCTTTAATGTGGTGAGCACTGAGAATTACCGCATCCGTGATGTGGTTTTCCTCAGGATTCTCTGCCATTTGGGCCTCAATGTAAAATTGACACGTTTGATTATAAATATCAAAACAACGATGAAAACCACTAATCGTATTATTGTCAAAATAAATAAACTGAAAAGGCAGCGCCGCGCCGGCGTGAATTGCGGACTGTACTTTTCCGATAAAATGGTTTGTTTCATGACCACTTTTGAATGCCGCCGTCGCAAATTGCTCATACGTAATTTTATAATCGTCAAAGGCCGCTGGGTCTCGAGCCACAACCCCATCCCAATTTGTAACAATTGCGTTAGCAAATTTTGTTGCAAGCTGCAATCCGGTATTCATCCCTTTGAAGTAGGATAACGCCAATGCAGCATCGCCAACCACACCGTAGTAATGACCATCACGCACTGTAGTTACCTGCTTGCATCGTTGTTGCGGCAATTCACTCGCCGTTAGATTTATATCATTAATAATAATGTTTTCTTTGTTGTGCAATCTAAAACCAATATGTGTTTTCACATCGTTTAATAATCCAGCGGGCAATTGCTCTTCAAGCGAGTCCGCCAGCAACCTGATTGGACTAGCATAGGTTGCATGTTTAATGTTTTCGTAGGTGGCCTTATCAATAACGATTTGTATCGTCACAGGCGTTTTGCCATCTTTGAGTTTGCCAACATTTACTGAGGCCAAATAATTTGACTGTTTCAACAATGGATAGGTAGCAAAGAGCTGGTCTTCTGCTAAAGCTTGGCCACTAACTGAATACTTAATTTGTGCGGCATAAGCAAGAGCAACCCTTTCAGTATTGTCAGCAGCAAACATCTGTGTGCGAACGTGGCTTTTTACGCCGTCCGAACCAATAATCATCGCTGCATCAGGATGATTTTCAATAATATCCTCTTGAATGCGTTGAACATCTTGCCGTTCAACTTTTATTCCTAACGCCAATGCCAACGCTTTTAATCGTTGCTCAAGCTCATTGGTTCGAATATGAGGGTTCTTTTCTAACTCGTAAATAATGCCTTGGATAACCCCACCTTCATCTTTTCGACACGCTTTGAACGAGGTAGGTTTTAGTAACAACGTATGGGTGCGCTTATACGTGTCTTTTTTTTCCTTAAGTATGATATTGATAGCGGGGTTTTGTAGTTTAATCTGAATCGCAGTCCATAAACCTATCGGCCCTGCCCCAACAAAAATAATATCATCTGACATACAACACCTGTTTTATCATTAAATTTTTTTCGCAAAAATAACACACGATTATTAAGCGTTTATTAACTTAACCCGTTCAGATGAAAAAATTTTGTGTAATCAATATTGCTTCATAGACAGAGCCTGATTTTACAGTTTTATTGCGTCCATAAATTGCGTATGATGCGTGCTATGAATCCCACACGTGCACTCAAATGAAAGATACTAATATTCAATGGCTTGAATACATTTCCGAACTTCAGTCTATTGCACAAGCTGGGCTCACGTATTCTACCGGTGTGTTTGATTTAGACCGGTACACTCGACTCAGGGAAATCGCGGCTAATCTAGCTGCGATTTGCTCAGACACCACATTGGACAATGCGAAAACTATTTTTTCATTAGAACAAGGGTATACCACCCCCAAAATTGATGTTCGTGCTTTTATCCTGAAAGAAAATAAAGTATTACTAGTAAAAGAGCGCTCAGATGGCCTTTGGACCTTGCCTGGCGGCTGGGCTGATGTGAATGAGTCACCCTCGGAAGCCATCATACGCGAAACAAAAGAAGAAACCGGCTATGATGTGTCGGCAACAAAGTTACTCGCGTTTTGGGATAAGCTCAAACACGATCATCCTCTGCAGTGGCCTCATGCATATAAATGCTTTTTTCAATGTGAAATACACGCAGGCGAGCCCAAAGAAAATTCAGAAATATCGGACGTTGATTTTTTTGATATGAATAACATACCGCCGCTTTCCACACACCGAACCACCGCTAACCAACTAACACGATTATATGACTTGGTTATGCATGAACAAGCAACGCAATTTGATTGATAAAATCACCTTACGCGCGTGAGTATTGCTTGAATAGGAAGACCCAACTCAACGCCATCCATTGCAATATTGCAGCGCTCAGCAACCACTTTCCCAATATAAAATTTACCATTGATTTCAACACGACAAGGGTATAGATCTCTGGGCACCGACTCAGACGTCACTTCACTGCCCAACCTAATTAAAGAATTATGTGTTGGGTAGGTATCCCAAATAACAGGTATCGTCGTCTTGCCGGCCAAAATTTGATAATTAGCAATCGTTAATGCTTTTCCACCGTAAGTAATTGTACACGTATTGTTGCTAAATGAACCAATCTGACTACCATTATTATACTGAACTCTACAAATATAGAGTGGAATATCGTCACGTTCCGCAGCAATAAAACTTTGCTCACTGATAGTATCTTGCCAAAATAAATTCGATTCAATGAGCTCTTTATCAATAGCGGTTTTTTCTTGCAGTGTTATAGTTGCTTTAGGTTTTTTATCACTTACGCTTGGAATAATTACAGGACCAGGCTCATATGCAATGGTTTGTTGTTGATGACCAAATGTCATGATTATAGGATGAACCGGGTTGTTTAATATCAACAGTACCAAAAGAAAAAATAACGCGATGCCTATATTTGCTTTTTTTATGAAATGTCGCTGTTTTACTGGCAGCAACAGTGCCCCTATTGCATAACTCACGCAATAGAATAAAACGATGAGCAGGTATAAACCTAGATTACTATCAAGAGAATATGCGCTAACAATCAGATAGTCGAACCTCAAACACAGGCATAACAATACAACCTGATAGCATATAAAAAACAACCTTGTCCAAATCGTAGAAGATATGTCTTCTTCGCCAGTTTGAAAATTTGCATTGAAAAAAATAATCCCAGGTATAATAAGTCCCGCTAAAATAGCTATTGGTGACAATGAATTACCATTGAATAATCCTGCCAGCATTGCTAAATATAAAAAGAAATAAATAACTGTAATAAGCGCAAGTAATGGAAATAGCACTCTCATCATACGTAATAACAAAAACCGCAAATTATTAACCGCTTGTTGATTCTGCTGTGCGATGTAGAGACCAATAAAAAATGAGGTAGTGTGAATAAGCATTTTAACATTAAAATTTTGATATATTGACCATAACAAATCACTGCCAACGGTTTTAAATATAATCCCAGCAATAGCAATAAGTGCTGTGGCAATGCCGGTAAAAATGCTTGCGGCGATGACTAATACAAAACTATCCCACACCGCAGAAAACAATGTTACATAGGAGATGTTTAATGTGTTATCGCGATGACAAGCATAGTGAAACGCATGTGCCACATATATCAGAAAAGGAAAAGCAAAAAGAAACGTGTCAAGATTATGTTCGGTTGAACCGCCCCATAATTGTACATTTGTTGATATGAAAGGCAAAGAAACTAGCACCGCAATGCCCAAGCTGGTTATCACTAAGCGAGCACTATTTTTTCTGTCGTATACAAGGCCATAAAACAAACAAAAAAGCACAATACTGCTCAATAAAAAAATATGTCTAATATCAACATGATTCAGAATATCAATGGTTCCACCCAGCAGTAGTCCTAAGGCCACATAAATTAAAAGACCTTTTCTAGCATTTAACATGTTAGTAGCCATTTGCTTTTCGTTCCTCCGGGTCTAAAGAATTCTCTGTTGTTACCGATGTTGTTGCTTCTGTGGTGAAAAATGGCAAACTACCTGCTGCCGCTACAGCCATTGAAGGCTCTTCCCCTGTTAACGGCTTATAGCCAATCCTCTGCAATATTTCATCGGAGCGCATTAGTGTTTTCACTATAGCATAGGCAATATGCCTGCTTTTTACAAAACCCTCCTTCTCATAAAAACTTTCATAAAAAACTAACGACCGATCAACAAGTGGCATCATGGCTATAAAGCACTTATCACCACTCATGCCCTTTTCCTTTTTGGCTTTTTCAAGAAGGTCTGTGTGTAAAATATACTTGTCAGTTCGAGATATAATCTCCAGCAAATTTAGTGCTTGTTGTTTTATGGGAGGATCAATATCTCTTAATAGCGCCACTAACGGTTCAACAACTGAATTACCTACTATTTCGATAGGATTTTTTTGGAGCACGCTTAAATAATTCTTGATACCCATTAGATGTGTCTGAATATATTTAATGGCTTGAAGAATTAGCCCTGGAAAGCACTGCAAATCATTAACCAGAGTGGTTATATCTTCTTCATTTTCAACTAAAGGAAGAGGCATGGTTTGCACTAACTCAATCGCTTCGGCTAATTGCATTCCCTCCACTTTAATACAGCTCGATTGTAAGTAAGATAAACGCTTAGATGCGGTAACCAATACCATATTTTTTTCACCAAAAGGTACGAGCTCTTGCAACGTGGACCAATTATCTACACCATCAAAAATAATTAATGCGGCATTTGAAAGACTACAAATATAGTTTTTTACTAGATTAACTACGATGTTATCAGAGGCTATAATTTTGTCATTTGGTAACCCATAAAAATCAGGAAAAGCCCTCGCTTTCAAAAGCTCACGATATTGCTCAAGCATGATTTCTTTTGATTTCGCATTAAACCAAAAAACATGATGAGAATGTAAATAATCTTTCATAACCGTTTTTGCAACTGCCGTTTTACCAGCGCCTGGCATACCAACCAATACTGTTAAAGCGTCCCTGCCTGGCATTGATTCCGCTTTCATTGCCTTTACAATAGCACTCTCCAATTCAGGCCGTTGGATATAGCTAATTGCTGTAGGTAGTTGCCAATGTATTCGTGATTGTTCTTGTTCCTTCGGTACCGCCTTTTCGGTTTTTTCAAACAACGGAGTCTCCTTACTATATTGGCTCTTGGATTGGTTTTTTAAACCAATCTACAACCCACACGCTACCTGGATCTTGGATTTTTTGCTAGTTGAATTTGAGGGTTAAAACCATCTGATAATGCTTAAGATTAGCATTGGATGTAGTACGTTGAGACATCTCAACGTAGGTTGGGCCCATGGCCCAACCTACCTATTAAATCAATTAAAATTTCATTCACTATAGACAAGCTAACGCCTTATTTGCTACCAATGGCGATCACTACTTGCAGCGTGTCTTTATAGGGCAAGCTAACATGCTCATGAATTAATCGTTCGACAATTTTATGGAAAAAGCATTTGGGTAACAGAGGATGAACAAGACCGCTAGCAAACCAGCCACCATTTACGAAAAAATCAAAAACATCTATTTCTGTCTTTAAATTAACCGGGATATCAAGCGTTTTCAATTCATGCAATTTAAATCCATTATCTTCAAATAATTGCTGCAAATGAGCAGTATCACGAGGAACATATATCGTTTTTAGCGCTTTTTTTACATGAAAACTCACCAGTTTGTTAAATGGATTACTGGATTTTCCAAGCTTAGTTAATACGCCCTGCATTTTTGAAAATGATGCGCTAGTATTAGTCACAAGCGAAACCAATCCATTCTCTCTTAGCGTTTTGTTACATTCCTGTAACGTTGTTGAAACAGGGACATAGGCACTAACAAAATGGGCAAGAATTAAATCAAATTTATTGTTAGTAACAAGAGATGAAGTTTGAGATATATCACCATGGAATACTTCACAATTTAGCAACTCTTGAGCTTTTTTAAGCATGTTTTCGGAAACATCCAAACCATAAAGCTCGGCTTCAGGATATTGCTCTTGATAAGGTAGCAAGCAGACTCCATCCCCTACACCCAGGCCTAAAATAGACGTGGGCTGCTTAACGTGCTGTGCAATTAAAGAAAAAGCTGTGTTATTTGCAGCAGAAAGCACATCCGCACTAGCTTTTTGATTATATGTTTCAGCAATCGTATCGTATAGCTTTTCTAATTTCATATTAGCACTACCAGTTATGAGCCAAAAAGATAAAAAGCCAGCATATCACGAGATGATAGTACTAAAAAACTGGGTTTAAAGAATTAATTTGCTATTTATTCAAACACCTACTAACCATTATGCTCAGCCAATAAACCCACCAATAACTCTCGAACAGTATTCAGTGGCAACCCCATAACGGAGTAAAAACAACCATCAATTTTCTGAATAAACTGCCCTGCGTAACCTTGAATACCATACCCTCCCGCTTTATCCTTATAATCACCCATGGACAAATAGTTATGGATTTCATCATCTGATATTGGAGCAAAATATACCGTTGTGAAATTCATAACTATTTTTTCATAAGATTCATATTTTAAACCAACACTAGTAATAACGAGATGATGACTGCCAGAATAGCGTTTTAACATAGCAAATGCATCTTGGTAATCTCGAGGTTTTCCTAAAATATGTTGGTCTACTATGACTTCTGTATCGGCACAGAGAACCGGCATACGAGGCAAATTATTAGCTGTAACATTATTCCAAGCTGCATGTAATTTATCTGCTGTCACCCGTTTTGAGTAGATCTCTGCCGTTTCATTTACTGCTATTT
>CAZZGV010000076.1:0-7709 GCA_964654255.1 uncultured Legionella sp.
GCGCTGCGGAGTTGTTGCTGTTGTTGGAAGCGTTATCGCAAAGTCGATAAGGACATGTCTAAAAATAACTTCCCGATTTATAAATAAACCGTTCGCCCTGAGCTTGTCGAAGGGCGCTGTGGTTCGACAAGCTCACCACGAACGGATTTAAGGAAGTTATTTTTGACGGAATCCTAAGAGAATCCGTTAACGACTTTGCCGCTCTGTTTGCCGTATCTCAAATTTTATTGTTAATAGATAAAATGGTATTCAGCAATGATCGGTGCGCTAAGATGTATTGCTAGCAGCAGAATAGCTACTAGCAATATTGTTTGTTACTCAGCGTTCTTTTGTTCTAATTTTTTGCAAGTATCTTTTACACCTTCTTTGCATTGATCAACACAGGCTTTCGTTTCGTCATCTTTAGCATCAGTTGTTGCATCATCTTTGGCCTCAGTTGTAGCACTAGCTTTGGCTGCATGGATACATTTTTCACTAACGCATTTGAGTACATGGTCTTTGACGCAAGACATCATAGCGCTTACATCGGGAGATATTTGAGGTGCATCTGTGGCAAATGCCACTATAGGAAATAGTGCGATAAGTAATATTTTTTTCATTTGTTTCCCCAATTAGGTTTGTCATTATCCGTACAGACGACTTATATTGTGCACGTAAGTTGTTTAGTCCGCAAGAAATGCGGGATACAAGGCATGCAGGCCGTAAACACAGATTGATTTGTGGGCTGAGCGGGCCTTGTGCTGTGATAATTTTTAGGGATGATCTTGGAAAAA
Source organism: uncultured Legionella sp. (assembly GCA_964654255.1). GTDB lineage: Bacteria > Pseudomonadota > Gammaproteobacteria > Legionellales > Legionellaceae > CAZYME01. Next base: position 774 of record CAZZGV010000076.1, read on the forward strand.
TCGTAACCCTAAACCAGCAATGATGCTAATACTTAGCAAATATAAAACCGGTGTTATATAAACCCCATGTCCTGAGTTAATGAGTGTGCTAATAATAACAGGTGATAGTCCACCGAAAATTGTAAAACCGATGTTGTAGCATAAAGCAACACCTGTTAAACGGATTGGGGCGGAAAATAGGTCGCAAATAATCAATGGAATTAACATAGCAGCGACGCCTTCTAAAATACCTAAAATGACCAAGCCCATAAGTAATGAAAGTTGTTGGTAGCTAATCAGCCAATAACTGCAGGGTACCAATATAAAACTGGCCCACAGTAACGTTGCTAAAATTTTTCTGGGATTGATGTGGTTTGCAAGCCGCCCCGTAAAGTAAATAGCGAGCACATTAAAAAGCATCATAACTGGCATACTGTAAGCTATAAATTTGTGATTTATAGTTAACATTTCATTTAAATAGGTGGGCATAAAAACAATGGTAACGACGACCAGCGCTGACATAATCCCTGTGATCGCGGACCCGATAAGAACTTGGGGAAAATGATGTCTTAATAAGTATAAGAAGGGAAAAGCTGGTTTATCATGAATTTTTATAAAGGCTGATGTTTCTTGTAAGGTTTTACGAATTTGGTAGCTGATGATACAAAGCAGACCACCAAAAACAAAGGGGATACGCCAACCGTAGGCGCTTATTTCTTCTGGCGATAACATAAAATTTAATAATTGATTAGAAAACATACCCAGTAATAGCCCTGAGTTAACTCCAACCATTGTTAAACCAAAGGCCCCGCCGCGTTTTGTTGGCATTGATTCACTGATATAGACATACGTACTAGGTAATTCGCCACCTAAGGCTAAACCTTGAAGTAGGCGAAGAAAAAGCAGCAAAAAGGGCGCTGCTATGCCTATTTGAGCGTAAGTAGGCAGAATGCCAATCCCTAATGAAGAGGCTCCCATTAAGATGATAGTGATAATTAAAACATGTTTTCGCCCATGCTCATCGCCAAGATGGCTAAAAATAACGCCGCCTATTGGTCGTGCAATATAACCTAATACAAAAATCACATAACTTTTAACGACGGATATAAGGTGATTGTCACTGGGAAAAAATTGTTCTGCGAAATAGACGGAGAATATTCCGTAAATAACAAAGTCATAAAACTCTAACATGCCACCTAACGCGGCTAAGCGAACGATTTTCCTTTCGTGTTTTTCCAGGTTAAATGATTTAACCTTCATTGAGTTGCTCCATGAATTAAGACGATGTGGGACATGTTCTCATAAAATAAAATTTTTTGTCATCTACAGAGAAATTTTTGTAAATATTATTGATTTTTAATAATATTTAATGATCTATTCCTAGGTTGCTTAGACCATATACTTACTCTATAGTTAAATTTTTAATAAATTTGGTATTGAGTACATGACTATGGATGGAAGAAATACAACGACAAAGGGTGGATGTCCGGTAATGCACGGAGGTGTTACAGCCACAGGAATATCGAATATGGACTGGTGGCCAAATGCTTTAAACCTCGATATCTTGCATCAGCAGGATACAAAAACTAATCCGCTGGTAAAGAATTTTAATTATCGTGAAGAAGTCAAAAAACTTGATGTTCAAGCGCTTAAAAAGGATTTACATGCGTTTATGACAGACAGTCAGGCATGGTGGCCTGCTGATTGGGGGCATTATGGCGGTTTGATGATTCGCATGTCTTGGCATGCTGCTGGTACGTATCGTATAGCTGATGGACGTGGTGGTGCTGGCCGGGGGAATCAGCGTTTTGCACCATTGAATTCTTGGCCTGATAACGTGAATTTAGACAAAGCGCGTCGCTTGCTATGGCCTATTAAGAAAAAATATGGCAATAAACTAAGCTGGGCTGACCTTATTGTTTTGGCAGGCACCATGGCATATGAATCAATGGGTTTGAAGACATTTGGTTTTGGTTTTGGTCGTGAGGATATTTGGCATCCTGAAAAAGACGTTTACTGGGGCTCAGAAAAGCAATGGTTAGGTGCTGAGCGTTATGTAGACAAAAACCGCGACTCTTTGGAAAACCCATTAGCTGCTGTTCAAATGGGTTTGATTTATGTCAACCCAGAAGGTGTGAATGGCCAGCCCGATCCATTACGAACAGCGCAGGATATTCGAGTAACTTTTGCTCGCATGGCGATGAATGATGAAGAGACTGTTGCGTTAACAGCAGGAGGGCATACGGTTGGTAAATGCCATGGTAATGGCGATGTAAAACAGTTAGGTCCCGCTCCAGAAGCTGCGCCTATAGAAGATCAGGGCCTTGGTTGGATTAACAAGACCAGCAGAGGTATTGGTCGAAATACGGTTTCCAGTGGTATTGAGGGTGCCTGGACTACGCACCCGACAACATGGGATAACGGTTATTTCTATATGCTACTTAATCATGAGTGGGAGCTGAAGAAAAGCCCAGCCGGTGCTAATCAATGGCAGCCGATTGCTATCAAAGAAGACGATAAGCCTGTTGATGTTGAAGATCCATCCATTCGGTGCAATCCAATCATGACGGATGCCGACATGGCGATGAAAATGGATCCTATTTATCGTGAAATTGCCGAGCGTTTTTATAAAAATCCCGAGTATTTTTCCGAGGTTTTTGCTCGAGCATGGTTCAAGCTGACCCATCGCGACATGGGGCCCAAAGTGCGGTACATAGGTCCAGTTGTGCCCCCGGAAGATTTTATCTGGCAAGATCCTGTGCCTGCGGGTAATCGACAGTATGACATTGCGGCTGTTAAAGAAAAAATTGTTGCAAGTGGCCTTAGTTTAAATGAAATGGTTTGTACTGCATGGGATAGCGCGCGAACGTTTCGTAGGTCTGATCTGCGAGGCGGGGCAAATGGGGCGCGCATTCGGTTGGCGCCACAAAAAGACTGGGAAGCTAATGAACCAAAACGCCTGGCGAACGTGTTACGGATACTTGAAGCTATTGCGGCGACCTCTGGTGTTAGTGTGGCTGATGTGATTGTGCTTGCGGGTAATGTAGGTGTCGAGCAGGCTGCCAAGAAAGCTGGATTTGATATTACCGTTCCGTTCTCTCCAGGCCGCGGTGATGCGACTGATGAGATGACGGATGCCGCCTCCTTTGATGTACTAGAACCACGTTACGATGGCTATCGTAACTGGCTTAAACACGACTATGCTGTAAGTGCCGAAGAGCTGCTGCTCGACCAAACACAATTGCTGGGACTTACTGCTCCGGAAATGACCGTTTTGGTCGGAGGCATGCGCGTTCTAGGCACTAATTATGGTGGAACGTTGCATGGTGTGTTCACTGATCGTCAAGGCGCTCTCACAAACGACTTTTTTACCCATGTAACAGACATGAACACGACCTGGAAACCTATAGGTACTAATTTATACGAGATTCATGAACGAAATACAGGCGTGCTCAAGTGGACAGCAACACGAGTGGATCTGGTGTTTGGCTCCAATTCAATTCTTCGCGCATATGCTGAGCTGTATGCACAGGATGACAATAAAGAGCAGTTTGTTTTGGATTTTGTGGCTGCCTGGGTAAAAATTATGAACGCAGATCGATTTGATTTGGCTTAATGCTGCACGTATGAATAGGGTAAAAACGGCTGGAGGAAATGGGCATGCTGCCATCAGTCGAAGTCGCTCAAGCCTGAACTATTAAAGTCAATTTAATGGGTAGTTACATCTTCCAATTTGGTTTATGTGTGTCTGTTTTGTTAGGCGGTTCTTTCTCGTCTTTTTTTGTGCGTTCCTCATGGATCGCATCTTTAAATTTATGCTGTTTTATACTATCCCCCGACGGAATGGGGGGTAGTGTGACATGTTTTTTTTGTTTGTCTGGGTTCTGACGAGAGGAGCCTGATTTAGACATGTTTTTTTGTTGAGCTGGGGTAATTGGGGGCAAAGGTGTGTATTTTTGTTTTCCTTCCGAATTTAGAAAAGGCTCTCGCAAAGGGGCGGAGGGCTTATGGGCTTCTGTATTTATGTTCTTAAAATCTGTAAGCAACTGTGATATTTCTTTAAAATTTTTTTTAGCAATGTCTGCATAATGAAGAGCCTGAGCTGCTTCATATTTTTGGCTAAATGGTGCCTCATCTGCTTGTTGTTCAATACTAGTTTTTAACGTGGTAGCTGCTTCATTAGCTTCGTTTGCAGCTTTCTCCGCATCTTGTACTAACGTGATTAACTGAGCTATCACTGGCTGCGTATCACTATCTCTTCGAACATTTAGAATGGTCAACTGAGCTAAATTTACTTTCTCCAGGACGGTTTGCATGGCGCTTTTTGAAACAGTAAATTCTGGACTTACGCCTTGCTGTTCTTGCTCTTCTCGCAATGCTTCCCACTTGGAGGCACGCAGCCACTGTTTTCCTAGCTGATATTGATCTGTGGGTTTATAATAGTCACCTAGCTCTCTGCTAAAATGTTGTATGCCTCCGCCATAGACATTACGTGGGTTTCTTTTATCGGTCCAATCATCAATGATGGGTGCAGCTGTCGATCTTAACGCGGGCATTGGAGGGGTATCGTCAGAACATTCAAAATTGAATTGTGTCCTGGTCATCATCACGCTGCTCGACGGTCTTCCCTTGTCAGGAGCAAATCGTGGTCCCTCTGGATTTATTCCCAAGCTCCTTGGCGTGCTTGCTCTGGGTATCATCCAGTAACAACCGACACGAGGTGCCTTAGCTCCTAAAGCAGGTATTTGCCATTGAGATAATAGTTTTGGTGGTGGCATAGTAACGATTTCAACTGGATTATTAAAATCAATACCCTTGAGATGGGAGCCTATTTCTGCTTGAGGGAAACCTTGGTCTCGATAGAATTCATAAGCAAGAATAAATTTAGACAAATTACTTGGGTTACCTAAGTCACCCGAGCGCTCAGGGTAAGCTTGCAGCAATTTAGCTAAAGCGGCCGTTGCTTGTTGTTCAAGTTCATATTTCGATAAAGGCCATGGCTGTTCAGGTATCCCTTTAGGCATGTTACTACTCCCCTAACGAACAAGATGTTTGCTATCTACATCTGGCATCCCATTTTTTTACTAAACGCACTTAGTTCAGCAGTGGATAGCGGTTCAATACCAAGAAGTTGATAGGCATTATCAAGCTCAAAAAGAGCAGTCAGTTTTCCGGTGCCACTCAAATCTTGGCACTCAAAATTCAACATGGTGCTGAGTTCGGCTTGTTTTTTTTCACTAGCTGTTGGAAGTGTTTTTGTTTCAATTGACTGTTGTATTAGCCCTAAGCGAGAGGTGACATTTAGCCAAACATCAGCGCGCTCTGGTTGGAGCTTACGTAGTTGTGTTAGTGAATGATGGGCATTGTTGTATAGTGGTTTTAAGTTCTGAAATTGCTTAATTCCCGTGTCAATTTTGATAGGTGGTAGTACCATTTTATTATCCATCCAAGTTGATATTCTTGCCTATTAATAATCATTTCGTATAATTATAGTACATTTCATTTGGTTGGTAATTAATCATTGTTTTTGGCTAAAAAATAATCTCGTTAAATTCTGTAAATTGAATAAAAAGAACAAATCCAAAAGAGCGCAGCGCTTATTAGATGAGGTAGTGTGGAGGGGGGCAGTAAATAATGGTATTTATGACCTTATTGTGCGACTTTAAATCTTTTGTACTACAATTAAATCAAATGGATTTTTGGAAAATGCCATGGTTAAATTAGCATTAGATAATATTACTCAAGTCATTTTAAAGAATAAAATTGATGACAAGGAATTTTTGAAAAAATTTTCCGGTTCTACATCTCTCTATGAGCATGAGGGTGTTTTTTATGTTGATGAGGACTGTACTGATTTGGCTCATGGAAAATTTATTTTTGTTACCCCCATAGATGTAAGTATGCCTATTCTCCTAGGAGCCCTCGTAAATGGGGCAAATGCACACGCTAAAATTGCTACCCAACTTGCAAAAAAAACCAATGATGAACCCTTTATAGAAGCAGCATACGCAGGTGAGTTAGAAATAAATCAAGGTGCGATTGTTTCATGGAATAACCAATCAAACTCTTTTAAATGCACGTCAGGGGACAAGCATATGGCAAGATTGCCTGAAGATAAATTTGTAGAATGGGAAAAGAAAAATGAACCGAAAGATGCAGATGAAGTAGACGATGATAGAAGCAATAGTTTTAGGCCGTAAGTTAGAAGAGGAACTTATAGTTGCTGGTTAGTGTCCTACCAGTGCCTTACGAGACAATCGATAAATCATTTCATGAATAGTGAAATGATTATGATTTAACATAAAAACAAACTAATGCTCAACACCACGAATTATTTGTTATAATAATGACCATCTTTAGTTATTGTCCGGTTGTTAATATGTTTAATTCTTTTCATTTAGAGGGTGTAAAAGCTTTTGAGCGGCCTGATTATCAAACTGCAAAAGCGTTATTTCTTCAAGCCACTAGTGAATCTCCTGATGAACCTGAAGGATATTTGTTTTTAGGGAAATCGTTTTTTTTATGCGATGAAAAAAATGAGGCCATTGCTCCCTTAAAAAAATATATTGAATATAATCAAAATAACCCAAATGAAGTTGCAAATATTTCTTACGCATTTGATTTACTTGGACAATGCTATGAAGCTGGCGGTAAAGATGATCTAGCTATCACCGCTTATTCTACTGCGATGAAAATTAATCCTTTGGCTGCGTCTGCGTGGCATAATATTGGATTGCTCTATATAAAATCAGCTGAACATTACTTAAAACAGGATTATCCGGAGAGTGTTGAGGACAGCGTTAAACTGCTCAAAGGTGCACAACGTTTTCTAAAAAAAGCGTTAGAAATTGGTGGTCCTAATCCTATATTTTTATACAGCGCGGCTAGTTGGTATGAAAAATATATAGAGTTGCTTTAAAAAATAATACTAAACATATGGAAGCTTTTGGGAAATTC
>CAZZGV010000076.1:7719-8330 GCA_964654255.1 uncultured Legionella sp.
AAAAATAACAGAAGAGGGCGAGGCTGTTCAAAAAAATATAGATAATAATTTTGAGCTAGCTATTTCATATTATGAAAAAGCATTAGCAGCATGTTGTGAAGATGATGTCGGGTTAAAAGATATTATTAGAGGTAATCTTTCTGAATGCTTGGCACAATATGGACATCGTTTGTATAAAGCTGAAAATTTTGTAAAGGCCTTAGCGCTTTATTCACAAGCGATTAAACTTGACCCGGACCATCTGGTGGTTATTAATCAAATAGGTATGTGTTTTTTCAAACAAAATCTTTTTCATGAGGCACGGAAGTATTTTTTTGATATTCTGGACAAAGCTTCAGATCGTGAAGATTTAGATGATGCTTGGTTCAATATTGGTTGTACTTATAAATTGGAAAATGATGAAGATGCTCTAAATGAGACCAATAAAGGTGTTACTGAAGATCATGGTATTGTTAAAGAGCAACAAAATTTAATGGAGTCAATATCACAAGCTAGCTTGATAGCCGCTCCTCAAACTATGTTTAGTCATCCAAACACAGTTTCTCAGCCGCAACCAAGCAAGCGTAGGTCGGGTCAAGACCCGACATTGGAGCTTTCAATTTAGATCTCAT
>CAZZGV010000077.1:0-8216 GCA_964654255.1 uncultured Legionella sp.
TGCCTCCCGAAGGCAGTGCTCTACCAGGCTGAGCTACACTCCGATAACGTTAATGATCGCGTTTTATGGCGTATCGTGCAAGATCTGCAAGCGCTTCTTTATAGACAGAGTCTGGAAGAATGTTCAGTGCGGAAATGGCGTTTTCAACCTCTTTAGCGGCAGCATTTCGCGTATATTCAATTGCGTTGGTTGCAGCGATAGTTTCGAGTATTTCGGGTAAATACTCCAGCGTTCCTCGATTTAAGCTGTCTTTGATTTGTTGCTGTTGGGCTGGCGTGCCGTGCTTTAATGCATGAATTAATGGAAGGGTGGCTTTGCCGTCAGCTAAATCATCACCAATATTTTTACCAATAGTTTGTGCATCAGAACAATAATCAAAGGCATCATCGATTAATTGAAATGCATTTCCTAGGTGAAGACCGTAGTTGTATAAGGCTTTTTGTATCGGCTCATCAGCATTGTTTACCATAGCTCCTAAAGACGATGACGCTGCAAACAACAATGATGTTTTGGCGCGAATAACCTCAAAATACTCTTCAATCGTTAGTGCGGTGTTATGGCGATTAGATAGTTGTTGAATTTCACCACAACCAATTTGCAATGAGATGTCTGTGAGCATCTGCATGATGTTTAAATCACCAACATTAATCATCAGTTGCATGTATTGTGTAAACAGATAATCACCAACTAGAATACTTGCTTTGCTGCCCCATATTTCATTTGCAGTTTCGCGCCCTCGACGTAAGGTTGATTCATCAATAACGTCGTCATGCAAAAGGGTAGCTGTATGAAAAAACTCAATCATTGCAGCCAATAAAATATGATGTTTACCCTTGTAGTTGCAGGCATGGCTTGCTAATAATACGATGAGTGGACGTAATCGTTTACCGCCACTGCGTACGATATGGTTGGCTAGATTATCGATCAAACTAATTTGAGACTGAATTTTATCGATGATTAAAGCGTTAACCGCTTCAAAATCATCGTTAACTAGTGCTCGCAAATGGTGAATGTCCATCGCGGTTCCTTATAAATATCATGATGCATGCTAAGCGGGGTGTGTATTAATGTCAAGGTTACGAAATATTGTTGATATTTTAAACCATATGGCTGTACTATTGGCAAATATAACTTTGGTATGAGTACGTAATGAAATTAACAAGCTCTAAAGGTTTTTATCCCTATTTAATGGTTGTGTTTTTTAATTCTTTTGTTGATCTTGGGCACAAAATATTAATACAGGATATTTTATTTCAAACTGTATCAGGTTCGATGTATACAATTTTCTCCTCTATCATTAATGCGCTGATTTTACTACCTTATATATTGTTATTTACCCCTTCTGGATTTATCGCAGATAAATTTCCAAAGGCATTTGTATTGCGTATAACAGCTGCAGCGGCGATTCCTTTAACATTGCTTATTACCTGGTGTTATTATCATGGCTTTTTTTGGGGTGCTTTTGCACTTACGTTATTGCTGGCTATTCAAAGTGCTCTAAATTCTCCTGCTAAGTATGGGTATATTAAAGAGATCTTTGGTAAAGAGCACATCGCTCAGGCTAATGCGATTGTTCAAACTCTAACAATCATTGCTATTTTGAGTGCTACCTTTATTTTTACTGTTATGTTTAGTCATTATGTTAGAGATGCATTATTAGACCATAGTTTAGATAAATCGCTGTTGTTAAAAACCATTGCACCGGTAGGATTTATCTTGGTGATGTGTTCAATCGTTGAAACCGTGATGACCTTTAAACTACCCCAAAAATCCGCAGTTGATCCTAAGTCAGAGTATCAAATCGCACGTTATTTTCGTGGCCACTATTTGAAATCGTATTTATTAAAAACAACCTCTAATCATGTGATTATCACCTGTATTTGCGGCTTGGCAATTTTTTGGGGCGTCAACCAGGTTTTGTTGGCCAGCTATGGGGCATTTTTAAAAGATAATATCGAGGGCGTCAGCGTGTTGTTTGCTCAAGGCGCTTTAGCTGTTGGTGGTATTGGAATTTTATTAGGCGCGCTCTATGCTGGTAAAGCCTCAAGAGGTTTTATTGAGGCAGGTCTTATTCCAGTTGCAACGATAGGTCTAGCCGTTGGTTTGTTCTTGTTGCCGTTTGTGTTAAGTAAAGTAACAATAGTGCTTTTATTTTTAGGTTATGGTTTTTTTGGTGGCATGCTTATTGTTCCATTAAATTCATTGATTCAATTTAATGCAGGTAGGCGTGAGTTAGGCAAGGTTTTAGCTGCAAATAATTTTGTTCAAAATTGTTTGATGATTAGCTTTTTGATACTTACAGCGGTTTTTAGTATGTCGGGTGTAAGTAGCACGGTCATTTTGTATGGCCTTTTTGGCATCGCATTGTTAGGGGCTATCTTTTCACTGATCGCTCTACCGCAATCATTAGTACGCTACTTGTTGTATTTTATGGTTTCTAAATTTTATTCGCTGAGTGTTTATCAATTAAATAACCTGCCCTCTACTGGTGGGGTATTGTTGTTAGGTAATCATATTAGTTTTATTGATTGGGCAGTACTGCAGATATCATGCCCACGCCCGATACGTTTTGTAATGGAGCGTTCTATTTCTGAAAAATGGTATTTACGCTGGTTTTTGAAAAAATTTAATATTATTCCGATTTCAAAGTGGAAAAGTAAGAACGCATTAGCTGAAATCAATATTGCGTTAAATCAAGGTGATGTTGTAGCGTTATTTCCCGAAGGTAGATTAAGCCGAAATGGGCAGCTGGGTGTGTTTCAAAGTGGCTTCGAAGTGGCGGCAAGTAATGCAAAGGCGGTGATTATTCCTTTCTATATTCACGGGTTATGGGGAGCAAAAACGTCTTATGCTTCTGAGCATTACAAGCAGCTTTCAAAAATGAATAATCGCAAAGTGAGTGTGCTGTATGGCGAACCGCTGGATATCAATTCAACCGCAGTAAAGGTGCGTCAGCGTGTGAAAGAGCTGTCTATTAAGTCTTGGAAATTTTCGACCGAGGAATTACATTCACTTCAATCAGAATGGTTACATCAAGTAAAACGTACTGGACGTGCGGTGTCTATCATTGATGCCAATGGCACTACATTTTCTGGTTATAAATTGATGGCGATTGTTATTTATTTTGCCGGAAAATTATCTAACCATTTAAAAAAACAACAAAATATAGGCGTTATTTTTCCTGCTAGCTCAGCAGGCGTAATCGCTAATCTTAGTTTACTGTGTAATGGAAAAACCGTTGTTAATCTGAATTATACAGCTGGCGAAAATGCATTGCTTTCAGCAATTAAGCAAGCCGATATAAAAACGATTGTTACTTCACGCTATTTTATAGACAAATTACAAGGCAAAGGCATTGATCTAACGTCTGTGTTTGTTGGAAAAACCATTGTTTATCTTGAGGATTATAAAAATAAAAGAGCAAAAATTAGCATTGCTCAAAATTTAATCTTGGTACGAGTGTTGCCTGCATGTTTATTAAAATTATTTTTTATTCATGGGGCGCCAGTAAATAGCACGGCAGCAATTTTATTTAGTAGTGGCAGTGAAGGGGTTCCAAAAGGTGTAGAGCTTACGCATCGCAATTTGTTAAGCAATGTTAAACAGGTAGCTAGTATATTGGCTATTCAAAAAAGCGATGTGGTGCTTAATTCGTTGCCATTGTTTCATGCGTTTGGCCTAACGGTTACTACGTTTATGCCGTTGATTCAGAATATTACGATGGTTTGCTACCCTGACCCTACAAATTCGCTGGCAATTGCTCAGCAAATTTATCGCAATAAAATCACGTTATTTTGTTCAACATCTACATTTTTAGGTATGTATTGTCGTAATACCAGGATTCATCCGATGATGCTGTCTTCGTTGCGTTTGGTTATCGCAGGCGCTGAGAAATTGTCTCCACAGGTTTATGACGAATTTAAGAAAAAATTTAATCTTGAAATTTATGAAGGATATGGCGCGACAGAAGTGGCTCCTGTTGCTAGTTGTAATTTGCCGGATGTGTTGTCGCCAGATGATTGGCATGTTCATCAAGCAAACAAACCCGGCACGGTTGGTTTGCCGTTACCAGGCAGTGCTTTTCGCATTGTGGATCCAATAACGCTTGAGCAATTACCCATAGGCGAAGAGGGTTTAGTTCTGATTGGTGGCACGCAAGTTATGCATGGCTATTTGGGTGATGCCGAAAAAACGCACGCAGTTTTGATTCAAGATGATGATTTTATTTGGTACAAAACAGGCGATAAAGGGCGTTTAGACGAGGATGGTTATTTAACGATTGTTGATCGTTACTCTCGTTTTGCCAAAATTGGCGGAGAAATGGTAAGTCTTGGGCAGGTCGAGCAACTAGCCCAGCAGATTTTGGATACTCCAAATTTAGAGTTAATGGCGGTTGCTTTGAAGGATGATAAAAAAGGCGAACAGGTGGTTTTGTTGTTGAGTGGGGAAATAGCAGAAGACTTTGCTACAGAAAAACTATTGGCATCAACCATGCCTAAACTATTATTGCCACGAAAGGTGGTAAAAGTGGAAAATCTGCCAAAACTTGGCAATGGTAAAAAGGATTATGTTTCTGCTAAGAGGATTGTTGAAGAGATTCTAGCTGATGATTAGATGCTGTGTGTAATTTTAAGATAAAAAATACTAGCACGTATGTTATTAACTTGATCAATGCCTTTGCTGTTAGTGTGCCAAGTCAAGATGCGTTGCAGGTTTACGTGAATTTTTAATCGTTGATTTGATCTTTTTTGATGTTTATTGTAAAATATTAAAACATTATGGAATAGATAAATTATGAAAAAATTTACCCAATCCTCAATCTGAAACTTCTTTTCAAGGGATTGAATTAAAGGATCTCAGTGGCCGTGAAATAATTGCACTTGCTAAAGACAAAGGTCAGAAATTTATACTTGCTCTGAATAGTTTTATAGGCCGCTCACTTTTGAGGAAAAAATTTCCTCAATTCGAGTCTGATGGTTCTATATCGACGTATATTTGTTATTCGAGCCTTGCTTTTCAAATAGCTTGTGGACTTCCTTCTCAAGGTGCTTGTTCTACAAGTTATGATGAAGCCACTATGGTCCGCTGGGAAAAAATTCTTGAAGACAGCTCTCCATTTGGACAAATTAAGGCGCTGCCAAAAGACCAAGCGATTATCGAAGTAAAAAAGAAACAAGACCAAAAAGAATATAATTTTATTTGGCAACTTTTTACTTATTATGAAACGGATTATCTTCCTCAAGAAAATCCTGAAGATGCGCGGAATCCGTTACCATCTAAAAATGAGTATGCATTAACACTTGAAGAGTTGTATGAGTTAGCTAATGCTGTTTCTCCTGCAAATCCTCATTATAAAGAAGCACAAAGCAAGTGTGCTCACTTACTGATGCAAGCAGAAGTGCCTGAAGATATGGAAGAAAAGGATGCCTTTTTAAAACTTAAATTCAAACACGCATGTCAGGGAGGAGAGCAACGCTTAACAGACTTACTATTTGCAGAATTATGTGGATTAGGCTTAGGAAAAGAGCTTGTTGAAAATGTGCAGCCTAATTATGAGACTCTTTTTGCTCTTGCAAAGGTAGTCAAAGATTTAAATGGAGCCTCTCAAAAAATGGAAATTGAAGGTGCTTCACAAAAATTTTTTAAAGCATGGTAATATGATAAAGCCTGGGACTTCGCTTTGTCGCGTTACAAGATATAGTGGATTCTTATAATCAAGAAGGTGCACAAGTTGTGTCACAAGTTGCTAATAAGGCATTAGCAACTTTAGATTGATTTTTACGATTTAACGCTTTGCAAATCATATCACCTGCTAATACTATTTTATAAATATCAATGCCGGTTTTAAGGCCTAGTCCGTGTAATAAATACAGCACATCTTCAGTTGCTACATTGCCCGTGGCTCCTAATGCATATGGACAGCCTCCAAGACCTGCTACAGAACTGTCAAAGCGAGTGACGCCTGATTCGAGAGATGTGTAAATATTGGCGATGGCTTGGCCGTAGGTATCATGAAAATGCATGGCTACCTTTGATACAGGTAAGCTGGTTGTGATTTGAGAAAGTAAGTCTTTGGTTTGTTTTGGTGTGCCTACACCAATCGTATCGCCTAAACTGATTTCATCTACGCCAAGGTCAACCAGTTGTTGCACAACGTTGAGAACGTGTTTGGGCGTTATTGTGCCTTCATAGGGGCAACCTAATACGCAAGAAATATAACCACGAACGTGGATTTGGTTTGCTTTAGCTAATGCAATTACTGGTGCTATACGCGCAAAACTATCAGCGATCGAGCAATTAATATTGTGTTGGTTGAATGATTCGCTAGCTGCGGTAAATACCGCAATATTTTTTACCCCAACATCTAGGGCCATTTGCATACCGCGTTCATTTGGAACGAGTGCAGAAAAATTAACATTTTTAGGCTTGTTGATATCAAGAAAAACGTCTTTGTTATCTGATAATTGTGGAATTGCTTTGGCAGAAACAAAACTCGTGACCTCAATGTTTTGTAAGCCACTTTGACTTAAACGATTAATTAAGTCTACTTTGGTCGGCGTTGCAACAAAGGATGCTTCATTTTGTAAACCATCACGTGGCCCAACTTCAATAATTGTCACATCCTGTGTGTCGTTCATAGTCTTCCTATACGTCATCAGTCTGCAGGGCAACCAATTCTGCCCCTTCGTTGACTTGAGCACCTATTGCATAAAAAATATCCGCTAATAAACCATCATGTGGGGCATGGATAGTATGTTCCATTTTCATGGCTTCTAAGACCATTAATCCCTCACCTGCTTTGATACGGTCACCTTTGTTTTTTAAAATGGCCACAATTGTTCCAGGCATTGGAGCCGTTAATTGGTTGTCTAGGTTGTGGTGGCTAGATACATGTTGGCCTTGAAATCGCTCGACGGCAATAGGGCCCTTTTCTGTATAAAAAATAAGTTGGTTATTGTAAGACTCAACCAGCGCGTTTTGGCGTGATGTTCCATTATCAATGCTTAATTGTTGATTGGATAGCTTGGCGTTTAATAAGAACGTTTCATCATTCAATTTCAGTGTTAACGTATGCGCGTTTGTAGGGATAACGGTAACGTGGTGTTGCTCGCCATTGATTATGTAACACGAGTTCCAATGCGTTTTAAGGTGCATTTGCCAGGCAATGGTATCAATGTGTAACGGATCATTCGATGTAAATAAACTCAAGTAGTCCACGCATGCGGCCATGAGAATGGCTGATTGTGGATTGGCATGTTCGATGTCGACCGTTTGCTGGCTTAAAAAATTGGTGCTTAATAAGGCCTTTGTAAAGTGAGGATGGTGTGTGATGGCCTGCAGAAAGGGGATGTTAGTTTTAACACCACCAATGTAATAATGTTTGAGTGCTTGTTGCAAGCGGTGTAGCGCTTCTTCTCGTGACTCTCCCATGGCAATTAGTTTGGCTATCATGGGATCGTAGTACATGGTGATGTGAGAGTTTTGCACAACCCCAGTATCAATACGCAGACCAGCTCCAGTAGGTTCTTTTAGAAAGTGTAATTGGCCAATGGACGGTAGGAAATTGTTTTGTGGATCTTCTGCATAAATTCTGCATTCAATCGCATGGCCTAACGCTTGGATTTGTTGTTGGGAGCAGGGTAGCGGTTCATTGGCGGCAATGCGTAATTGCCATTCTACTAGGTCGAGACCAGTTATCATTTCTGTTACCGGATGCTCAACTTGTAGCCGTGTATTCATCTCCATAAAATAAAAATGTTCCCCGTCAACTAAAAATTCAACAGTGCCTGCGCCTCTGTAATCAATAGTGCGCGATACTTCAATAGCGGCTTTGGCCAAACCTTGTCGCAAAGCGCTTGATAAATTAGGTGCAGGCGCTTCTTCAATGATTTTTTGATGGCGACGTTGAATGGAACAATCTCTTTCGTGGAGATGAACCACGTTGCCGTGATTGTCTGCCATGATTTGAATTTCCACATGACGTGGATTGGTGATTAATTTTTCAATTAACATGGTATCGTCATTAAAGCTTGCTTTAGATTCGCGGCGTGCACTTGCTAAATCGTTTAAAAAATCAGTTTCGTCGTGTACAGAGCGCATGCCCTTGCCACCGCCACCGCTGGCAGCTTTGAGTAAAACAGGGAAACCAAGTTTTTTTGCTTCGACTAAAAGACGTTCATCTGATTGATCTTTACCATGGTAGCCAGGTGTTAACG
>CAZZGV010000078.1:0-8171 GCA_964654255.1 uncultured Legionella sp.
TCTTAATAAACCCCCAAAATAACCTCCTTATCCAAACGTTTCGGCACGTTATCCGCAACACCCTCCGAAAAAAAACGGCCCCATAACTGTGATAATTTGGCAGTTTCAGGATTAAATTCATCACTATTAATTGTACGAGCTCGAAAACCCACGACTGTAAAACCTTCAATATATTCCAACTGCATGTTGTTATTCCTTCTTTGCTGGCACATAAACCCGAAGTCTATGACCATCTAAATCAATAGCTAAAAAAGTAAGGCCAAAATCCATCATGGTAGGTGGCTGTAATACGATTAACCCTTTTGCGCTCCAATCATCGTGCATAGAATATAGCATTTCGGTGCTTTCTGCATCAAAACACAACTCTGTCCCGCCGCCCGAAACGATAACGGCAGGGTCCATACATGGGGTTTAAGAAAGTTTTTACCCTATGAAAATGGCATTCCTCGTCATGATAAGGTTGCTCATGTAATGTCTTGTTTATCACTCAACGCCCTACAAGCATCATTTGTCAGCTGGGTTCAACCCATAGCAAAAATAACAGAAAGATCAGTCGTGCGGACTCAATATAACAACATGTTTTATAAAAATTTTTAGCCCGAATTTCCTTAATTTAGTGCCATTCGACTCGGCCCCCATTGGCTTGTAAAAAAGTCTACGGTTGTACATGCCCCTAATAAAATTGCCATGAATATCTTTATTTCCTGAAATATTATCGACATAAAAAATCATGTTGAAAATCATGAGGGAGTTACAAAAGCCTGGACCGTATTTCGTTGCCAGAAGAGCCGTCAAGCGGCTTTCGCCGCTTGACGGATGACATGATGCGGGAGGTATGCAGCTCAAATTTTGCATGCCTTGTCAACAAAACTTCAGGCTAATTGGCAGCGCCACCCTGCGTAGGTGTACCCACCGGGAGTGAGGGCTGAGTGCCTCCTCGTGTCTTCTGACAAGAAGATAGCGTTGCGTTTGCTGTATCGTAGCATTGCCCTCGAGAGGGGCCCGCTTTAGGCAACAGACGATACTTGCCACAGTTTTGTGTGTCCTGTTTGTGCTTTTCCTCACAAGTAGCCGCGTTAACTGTGGATATAGCCCCTAACAGGATTGCGCATCCCCCGAGAAAACCAGTTAGTTTGTAGCACCTCATGTTAATTCTCCTATTTTTTTCTCTGTGACGCCAAAGAACCGGCAATTTTTCAGCGTAGTAGAGTTTATTTGTTTAGAACAACTTGTTTACTACCTAACACACCGGCATACCATGTTCTCCATCATTTAATATACTCACCAATGCAAGTACCACTTACACCTCGCGCATAACGCTAGGCCGCCTTAAAACGATGGTTTTCAAGGCTTGTTTTTGAAATGCTGGGCGTTTCAAAAAGATACCCTAAGCAATCAAAAGCTTTTTAATGCAGCCGAAAATATCTTATCGGGATGCATTTTTAATTTAAGTTGACTATAACAAATTAGGTGTGGCACATAGAACTTGATTGCAGTCCAATTGAACAGCCCATCCCAGATACTTTTGTTATGCAAATGATATTCACACTGTTTGCTAGCCATAAATAGGCTTTCATCAGGCCCCTATCCACTACGAGAGGAGCTATCGTTAACGTATGTGTTGGCGTGTCCTCTTCATAAGAATCTTGACTCATGCTACTTCCTCTTATTTGTGGGTACATGAATATTTGTTAAGCTTATAATAAGCCTAGTGTATCAGAGGTATTTGTCAATACTGACTAGGACTATAATCTACTGCTCCTGATACCAGCCCCAAATTAATCGGCAAAAAATGATCAATTTTGGCGGACAAATACTGTCATTCGTTGACAACCCAAGACCACCCCGCTAGACTTGCCCACGATTCACCAGGGGTGCCTTGGTTTAAAAACCAGGCTGAGAAAAACCCTTTTAACCTGCTCTGGGTAATGCCTGCGGAGGGAGAGTGAGATGAACCAAGCTATCTTGCTTTGTTCACCGCTTTTCCAATGTTTTTTTATTGGAGAACGTAATGTTGCAACACATGTTAGACGAAAATAAATCCATTATTGATCAATACTGCCAGCACCCTTTTAATCAACAACTATATAATGGGACATTGCCCAAGGAACCTTTTCGGTGGTTTTTGCAGCAAGACGCCTTTTATTTAAAGGCCTATGCATTAGTACTTGAAAAAATTTCTAAGCGCCTAGCTCCTGAACATCCTGATTTTGAAAAAACATTCCTACGATTTAAAGAAGAAACTATAGCAGCAGAACAATATGTAAACTCTACTTATTTACCAACACCTACTCTGCCTTTTTTTGCTACTCACCCAAAGATTGCCCCAGAGATTAAAAACTATATAGATCACCTGCAAACAACCGCAGAAAAAGGCACCATTAACGAAGCAATCGTTGCCTGTTATCCTTGCTTTTATCTCTACGCCGAATTAGGAAAGAAAAATAAGGGCAAATACCCAGAAAATGACTATAGCGCCTGGACTGCCTTCTATTCAGATGAAACATTTCTTGAGTCCACAACACTCATTACAGACATTTTAATCAAACTTACTGAATCAATCTCTGAAAAAGAGCAACAACGGCTTATTGAAATATTTAAGCAGTCTGCAACATTCGAAGTTGGTTTCTGTAGCGCGGCGATTAACATTAAGCAAAGCCAAGAAAGCTCACTGAACGTCACTCCAAATTAAGGACCTACCGCGTGGCTAGAATTTTATTTAAATCCATTCTTATCTAAGATATAGTCCATTTAAATTCATTTAAAAAAGATAAGTTAGGCCGTTACCCAACTTATCTTTTTACTGTCAACATTACGAGGCTAGTAACGTCATGGAACAATTACAGCATCTATTAAATTTGATGTTACATCTTGATACCTATTTACTCTCATTTGTAGCCGCTCATGGACTTTGGACCTACCTTGTGGTTTTTGCAGTTATTTTCTGCGAAACAGGGCTTGTTGTTATACCTTTTTTACCCGGGGATTCCTTACTATTTGCCCTGGGCAGTATCGCGGCACAACCAGAAAATCCTCTTCATATACTTATTCTATTGGTATCACTCATTATCGCCTCTATTCTAGGCAACCAAACCAATTACTCAATTGGACGTGCCATAGGGCCTAAAGTATTTACAACAAAACGCTCACGATTTATTAACCAACAACATCTTACCAAAGCCCATCAGTTTTATGAAACACACGGCGGAAAAACCATTATTTTGGCGCGTTTTCTTCCCATTATCCGTACCTTTGCCCCCTTCGTAGCTGGCGTTAGCTGTATGAATTGGAAACAGTTCCATCTTTATAATACGGGCAGTGCTATTCTTTGGGTCGGTAGCCTACTTGGCATGGGGTATTTTCTGGGCTCACTGCCCATAGTTAAAGAAAATTTTACGATTGTAATTTATGCTATTATTATTGTTTCAATCAGCCCCGCTATCCTTACGTTTCTTTACCAAAAATTAAAACCGACAACCTAATTATTTTCACCCCACCATCAATTTGACAATTTTTAACCTTAGAACCATAATCGTTATCCTACTTATATGTTTTATTACATGTCTGTAGTTAGAATTTTCATAAAAATAATAATCAGAGGGAACTATTATGAAGAAGAATTACTCTTTAAAATCAGCGTTAGTACTTTCTAGCCTTATCCTAGCACCACTAGCAATGGCAAACCCATTAAAAGCCCCCCTCAATATCATTGCAAATCCGGTTGGTGTACCCGCAGACATCGTTTGCCCAAGCACTCTAGGTAGTTCAAATGTATTAACTAATTTTGGTAGCTACATTGCTGGCTTTGGTACAGAGTCAATACTGTCAGTTAGCAACGCTGTTTATTTCAAATCAAATTCTTTACCCGATGAAATGCCACGTAAACTAGTAAATTATTTTAATGAAGCAGCTGATTATGATAGCACTACTGGAAAAGTAACCTGCCGTTATGCAAGTAACTCTCCAACTGATCCACGCTTCTCTGTGTACTATCTTTTAACCAATGGCACAGGTGGCGTTGTACAAGGACAGTCTAGTAACTCAATTAGCCTACTATTCCAAGTTGGCTTTCATGGCTAAGCAATAAATCCAATTAAAAGGGCTTGCTTCAGCAAGCCCTTTTAATTTAGGCAATAGTCCAAGTTAACATTGCCGCAATTGCGTAATTAGTTTTGGTTTGATTTCCATTTAAATGCTGCATAACGGGAATATTAAACCCTGCTTGTAAAATTAAACGTTGAGTTGAAAACCATAAAGAAGGCGCCAGAGAAATAACATTTCCTCCCGTATCACGAAGGCTGTTTCCAAAAATCTCATCTTTAGCGGTGTATTGTCCCTGAAACTCCAACAACCATAAAAAAATATACCGATCCGTGACAGTCTTAATAGTATGCCCCAACCCAGCCTGGTAAAGCGCTTGAGAACCAAGCTTGACATTATCACTGACCGACGTAATCAGCACCCCTGGTGAAACAAATCCCAACCAATCAACGTAAGTACGATTATATGTAGCACCTAAAAAATACACAGGAGCACCATATCCTACTGATATATCCCGGTTAGTGGCACCGCGCAAACGCACCTCCGTAGTGCTCTGCAAGGGAAGCGTCATTAAACCAACAACCGTTGCTTGCTCTTGATAGGTTGTGTTTCCAGCCGTATACACCGCGTGCTCTAACTGCAAAATAGCATCATTCAAACTCGAAAACCGACTGTGTCTAGTACTATAGTTTGACTCAAGAGGATAATTAAAATATAAAGACGTAGCATCTGTAAACCCATACATCAACTCTATATTACGGTTATCTCCACCCCCAGTCCGGGGAATTACCGTGTAGTTACTGTAAGCAAGCTGTACGTGATTTCTACCAATAAGTGTTTGACCAAATGATAACAAAGGTCCCGGTTGCTGGGGGGCCGGTAAAGCAAAATTACCTATATTGGGGGGAGAGTCCGCACCATTATCATTAATCGCGGCTTGATCATCCGTCGTGGCATTCACTGATCTAAAAAAAACAACACATACAATGACAACCAAAACAATCCATTTTTTCTGCACCACCCCCTCCCTAAAAAATTAGTGTAAACGGTATGATCTATCCTGTGAACAAAGACATATCTATGCTTGCTAATATACTCATAATAACCACAATAAAAATTACCCGACTAAGCACTCTTAGTAGCAAGAACTGTTGCGCTTTCTTAACCCCGTGTTTTGCCATTATTCTTATCTGAGCCAATCTCTTTTGTGAACTATTTTTTAAAACCTGTTTTAACGACATTTTGCCATGTTGTTTAAAACGACTCATTGGAACAGATCGAAAAAAAAATTTTCCATAATCAACCAACAACTGCTCCCCTGGTAAAATATCTCTGTTTGCCACAAAAACTATAATTTCAATCCCATTGATATAATTGCTAGTAGTATGAACATTTGCATCCAGAAATATTGATTGCTTTGTAGATTTTTGGTCTTTATTGGGATCTGGCGCATGATTAATAAAACGAGCCAGATTGCCATACTCACGGGCATCCGAATACATTTTCAAACAATCTCGTCGATAATTGAATGCATAGCTAACGTCGCTTATATCATCTATTTTTTTTACACCACCGTAAAAAAAAAGACGCTCGTCTTTTTTAATAGGCTCTCTGCTAAAGACACCAAACCCCATGGTGGGGCTAATATAGCGTAATTCATAACGCTTAAGATCACAGGAGGCTTTCAATAGCGCGGCAAAGTCCACATCTGCGATATCAAGCAAATCACCATCAATAGAGTTCGGAAGATCCTTAACGGTAAACTCTTGGTTAATCATTAAGGTATCAAAAAACCGAAAGGAATAACCACTCAACTGAGTTACAATGGCCTCTAATTGCTCAATAGAAATAAGCTCTGTCGCAACGTGGTGGCTACAAATTGAAAAATAAATACTCCCCGCGTTATACGATCTCTGAAAAGAGGTGGAAGGCGTAATTTTAAATCTACAGGCAAGAGGATTGTCTGCATTTAAAAGAATGGAGTAAACATAATTTGCGGCATGAAATAATCCATCGAAACTATCATATTCATGATGAAACAGCGTGTTTGAATGCTCAAACGTTTGACCAACCAGAAGTGGATGCTCAAACCCAAGACCAGAAAGTTGCTGACGCTCAATCTCATACGTCTCATCAAGCACACACTTACCTGTCATGAGATCAAACGCAAGCTTATGGTATTGAGACTTCGAATTTTTATTCGTCAACAAAACAATAGCCACTTGTTTTCTACTTAGATAACTGTCCTTGCTTAATACTATCTTAAGTTTTACGGTTTACACTACAAAATTATTTGTATACTTAAACATCTATGCCTACCAGTTTCACTGATTATGCAAGTAGCCCCTTAGCAACCCTGCTTATGCAAGCACTAAAAAGCATTACTGAAATTAAAAAAAAATATGCCTCTGAGCTTGCTGAAACTGATACCCCTGAAAAAAAGGCTGCTCAAAATTTTATACATTTATTAGAGAGCACCGCGTGCCTTTTACATGAAAAAGTGCTTCCCACCTTTTCCTGTGGACAATCGCCGGACCTCTTGACGATAGCACAAATTATTAATAATTGTCGTAAATTACGCCCCCTTGCAGAGAAGATGAAAAGCCGTGGGTTCATATTAATTGACACGATCCAACGCAATCTCACTGACATTATTAACATCGCTCGGCTTAAAGAAGATAAAGATGACAGCAACTTAATGACCTCTATTGCTAGAGTAATAGAAGCAAATAAAACAGCATTATATAAAGAGGCTGCAGAAATACCTGGCCCCGATCTTGATGAACTTCTCGATAAAATTATAAAAAAAATAAATCAATTAAACCTACAAGCAAGCCCAAGAAAATTAACCAACCAGGAGCTGGTTTATCAGATATCTAGGCATTTGGAACTTGAAAAATATGTTCCTGTTCATCCGATCATTTATGAATTAATGGAAATGATGTTGCGTCTTGCTAAAGCAGCACCAACCGATCTAAAGAATTTGATCCCATTTTTTAACCCCGCAGCAAGTTTAAAGATTGCTGAATCTGGTTTCATAGGAAAAATGCTATCCACTCTTGGCGGGTTTCGTCTCAAACAATTACATAATGATTCTTTTATATTTGAGCTACATTATAAAAATACCGCAACCACTATTGATGCAACTCAAGCCTATACGAATACCCGAGAGCTTTTCTTATATCAAACACTAGAGCCTGTGCTAAGACGATATCTAGCAATATATGACGAGACACACAGTACCAATACAGTGACTTGCGAAGCAATAAAAAGAGGAAAGATACGCGTAGCAAGTGAATTGGCTCGCTCTAAACTATTACAAGACGTTACAGCACGAGTCATAGACTCTCTTCACAAAAATTTCCTCATACATTTACAAACCGAAGCTAATCAACCTCCAATCGCGACAGATCTACCGCAATTAGACGTTACTATTCATCATATTGAAAACCATCTTAACTTTATTTCTGCCTCTCGTGAATTTAAACATAACTTAGAACACCAGTTGCAGTTATATGCATCAAGCCCAGTTATCGACTTATTACAGATGCTTAAGGATTCGAATCTTCTAGATCAATACGCATCACATAAACGAGATGGGTTCGATATAGCCTACTGCGAGCAGCCGCTGCCAAATACCATCGTGCTTGGAACAGATGGTCCCTGTGCGTTGGTAAATACCGTAATTGATGTCAAACGTACCATCCATTCGAAAATTACTGAACAAATAACATTTCTTCAAAGCCAACAGGAACATTATCAAGAACAAATTAATAGACTTAATGCATCGTTACTTACTCAATGGCAACAAGAATGCGCGTCACATCTAATAAAAATCAATGATCTTGAGCATCAAGAACAAAGCATGCCTTTATTGTATGTACCTACTATTGAAGAAGATGCAAACCTTCTTAAAACTGAATCCAAACGCCTACTTGCACTGTCAGAAGCACAAAAAAAATTAAAAAATAGCGCAATGGGGGTCCGCACATCAATTGAAGAAACAATACAACATCTCTCAAGCAAATGGTTAAGAAGCGAGCTGCAAAAACAAGCAGGCGAGGTGTTACAGGCTGCTGATACCCTTATTGAAAGACTCAATCTATCATTACAATTATGTAATAAAAAAC
>CAZZGV010000079.1:0-3555 GCA_964654255.1 uncultured Legionella sp.
AATACCTTTTTAGCAAAAAAAATGCCCTTTAAATCAAAGGGCGTGAACGTTTACTCTCCATTCGGCAAGGCTGGCCCATTCGTGAGTAGCCTTGCCAGATGAGGCTCAACTACAATAGCGCAGCTGCCTCTGGCGGTGGTGTACTACTACCGCCACCACCGCCACCCTTATCATCGCCACCTGACCCCTCAACCTTAGCACCCTCAGGCTCTTTAGCTTGCGTAGCTTGCTCAGTAAGGCCGCCCTGAAGCTTCTTAGTCGTACTACTCTGTCCGGAAACTGTTTCTTTGCCCGCATCGCCCACTTTCGTTTTAGCCTCATCACCCCACTGAACCGCATCAGATCCAGCAGTTTCTGCTTGACCACCAATCCAACGAAGAACTTTATCTGGCAGAACTGCAATTAAGGTGAATGCTTTTGTAACCACAGTGAGATACATCATCGTATACATCAGAATAGAGAAGAAGTATGCATAAACACCAGCCCACTCTTTGTAGCCCCCGGAAACAGTACCCGCTCCTTGTGTAACTACAGTGCCCCCAGAAATGAAGCGAGAAAAGGTGAGCGTAGATTGATCACCGCCGCCTTGCACAAAGCTAATCGCATGATCAAATCCGGCATTAATAATCCATACGCTAACGTAAGATACAGCTATTGCCGCGATATAACCTATGATCATCATTGATGGTCGAAGGAAAACATTCATCAAAATCATAACGGCTTGTTCGCCCTTACCAAACGCATCATGGCCTTCGGGATGAGTAACACCAAGAGCAACAATCGGAGCTGCTACCATCGCCTCTATAACTGCCATCAACCACGCAATCGAACCAAAGGTGAATATCATGTAAGGCAAGACGGGGACATAGTAAGCGGTAATGAACCCTATAGTCACCATAACACCCACCCACGCAATCAGTAATGGCATCGACAACGCAATTAAAGCAAAGATAAAAATCCCAAAAGGCATAATTAGTGATGCAATAATGGACATTTCTATCATGTTCAACCAAAGGTTTACAGAAAAATTAATATAGTATGTACCCATATTAGCCAGGGCAATGATAGGATTTACTCCAGGTTTTGCGATAATCTCCAAACCTTGTCTAAATATAGCCGACATACCTTGCAATGGAACTAATAAGAATGACAGCAAAACATTATTAACAATCGTTAGGAATTGACTTAACAAAAAGTTGTAAACTGAACGAATGATATAATTGTAAAATATATCGCCCAGTACTGCGCCGAAACAGGTTGAAAAGAACATAATTTTCAACGTACCGCAAGGGAAATGGGCCGCTGGAAGTTGGTATGCCGTCGTATCTATCGTAAAATTCATCATATTAGCAAACTGTAACGGTTGCATACCGGGCTGGCCTGGGAGACGTAAAATAGTTGCATTATTTGTGAAACCATAAATCGTTGAGGATCCTGGTCCATCTATAACTGCATGCGATTTAGCCAACGCAGGGGGCGCGATAGGAGTAGCTACACCAGGTAGACCCGTACCATTCAATAGTCCCAGCACAGGCGTCACAAGTGCCTGATTTTGATTCAACCAAACACATAAGTCCGCGTAAGCACCTGAGCAGTCTGCTGTTGACCCACTACCAAACGCATTCGCTAATTCTGTAATCGACGCATTACTACTCTTATCTAACCCAGTATTTGAATCAATAAGATCCCCAGCTTTATTTGCTTTTGTATTAAGATTGATTAAATCAAAAAAATAACTACCAGCCATAATCCAACCCTGAGACGACGCATCCTCAATAAATTTTCGACTATCACCTGCGGACGCCTCCGTTTGAGCCTGCTGCACCAAATTCAATGTGGGTAGCATAATCCCATTGTAATCAGCTATCGCATTTTGAAATTCAGTCCCGTTAAACAAGGGGGGAGTTTGCGTATTTGATGCACTGCCCCAAAGAATGCACTTAGGTGTTGTACTATCGGTACATACAGAACCGGCTGCAGTATGAGGAACACCAAATTGTTGCACAGCCACCGATGAATAATTAGTAGCGGTAGAACCACTACCGGTAGAAAATCCAGGGACATTTCCTATAATAACCTGAGCCAAATTTGTTAAATCTGAATACATTTGTTGAATAGCGATAACTCGGGATAAGGAAGCAGTCTTCAAGTCACTCGCTGAAACAGAGGCTATTTGCTTCTCCACTGTTTCTAGGTTTGACTGTGGGAAAGGGTTCCATTGTATAGTACCGCAAAGGCCATTAAGAACCTTATAAGGGCCTGAATCAAAATTAGGCATGGGTAACTTATAATCTGTAGCATCAGGAGAATCCGATTGGAACTTCACTGGACTCACCGACGCCAGAAAATCAGGCACTGTACTCTTACAAAACACATCCATTGTTGGAGAAGGCGTTCCGTAACAAGGACCCGAATTTGAAGATAATTGCTTTTGATATGTTTTTAACTGGTTCTCTAAGAGATATTGTACGCCAAGCATACAAACTTGCCCAACAAGAATAGACTGCGCACCCGCAGCAATCTCAGCGCCTCCTGGTGTTCCAGTTAGCGCTTTGGTTGGATCAGTTTGAGCCTGGATAATAACGCCGCCCCGATTAAGGTAGCCTAAAGCAGCATCCCATACTTTATCCGCAGCACCAACCCCTTGCAACACAATCCACATTACAAAAATTTGCATCAAACAATAACCAGAGGCCTTTGGAATCAATAATGCTAATCCCATCACCGAACGGACTGGAATCCAAATAGACGACCATTTTTGGCCAAGCATTTGCCCTTCCTGGGCGGTATTCATGGTTGACACTAACAAGGTGTACATAATGACAATGCCGCCTAAGGCGAGTACCGCGGCATTAAAGACGCCAAACATGCTTCCCATAATTTGGCTGCCAGTACCATGCAGAACACCATCAATAATACCAAAGACATTTCCCAGAAAGACAACCGAATAATCACCTGCTGGGGGAGTAAAACTAAGCGAACCATCCGCCAAAACCAACATAGGGAACATTACGAGCAGTAGAGCAAGCGAGAATTTTTTCATGATTTATCACCCATTAAACCTTGCTTAAACCATTCCTGGATTGTGCAACCAAGTTTGCGTTCCCTAATTTGAAAGTACCAAAAGTGATACCGAAAAGCCAAAACCACTGCGATTAAGGTTACTACTAAAGCCACAACTCCTCCTGTGTATGCACCCACCACAAGAAGATAAATACTGTAAACAAATATCAACAACGCGACTAGAACCATCAGGATACTCAGACGTAATAGTCCTATTTGTCGCGCCATAATATCGCTATCTGAAAGATTCAGCCTTTTTTTTGCTGCCTCAAAGGACTCACTGTTCTTGCGATTTGGCCTCTGCGGAATAAAGAATTTTTTAAATCCATCTATCAAATAAAGAGTAAATGATTTCATGCGATCCCAATCGCACCATGAACGCACATTGAGGACACGAGAAATAAGACGCCCAATCCTGGAACCAGATTTATTTTTCATAATCTTTACTGTTTTCCGATAGACAGTTAATATTCATAATATATGATAATAGTT
>CAZZGV010000079.1:3565-8167 GCA_964654255.1 uncultured Legionella sp.
TGCCTGATTTCTTTTTCATATTTTTTACTTTTTTATTAATGGACTTTTACCCTTCATAATATACTATAGTAGTATGTAGTGGATTCGTCCATCAACTTATCACCGTAAAAAAAGAGTAAAAAATGCCTGATCTTAGCCATAAAGCAGCAGCACAATACTGGCATGACTACGTAGACCCCATGATCTATCGTGTTGTTACCTTTATGGAAAGTGTTGAAGATTGGACCCTTGATGGTGACCCTCAGTTTGAAGAGGCAATGAATCAACTTGGGCAAGAATTAGATGACCTTGCAAAAATAGATATGAATATGTTTGGTCAAGAAGACAAATTTATTCGTATTGTAGGCAACATCAAATCAGGTCGTGGACTTCGCTTATTGCAAGCGATTGATACCGCTCATCCTGGTAGCGCATCAAAAGTATTGATCCATGCAGAAGAAACCAGCATCGGGATTAAAGACCCTGCTGGATTTTTTCTTAAACGCAATATCATATTTGAACGTCTGCGTTTATTAGCTCGGGTTTTTTCTGAATATCGACTTAAACTGATTTCACGTGCTCTTGAAGGGGAAGAATAATGAAGGTGATACGTCACTTGCTACTACCTAGTCTATTGTTAACTACAGCCCTATCCTCCACTGCACATGCAGACAACAACAATCCGTTTGGCGATAACGGTGGCCAACTGCTGACTTATTTACGTAATTTTGGCCTCTATTTTGGCTACGATATTGCCAGTCCACCCTCCTCTGATAGCAGCTCGGGATCAACATTGTTAAACTTATCCACCATACAAACGCCGCAACAGTCATTATTTGAAACGATGATAGGCGCCGTTCCTGTGAATACAACATCGCCTGCGAGTATGTTGTTTGTGCCAAGCTCAAACCCAAATTATTCCCCTCTCAATGGGCAGGCCAACATGACGTTTACAACACCGCCCTATAATATCCCGTCGCCACAAGCAATATCTGCGAACAACTTAATTGATCAACAAACCTATCAACAAGATCCTGTTAGCCAAGCTGTTTTAAATATTCTTGGCACACCTGATTACACTTATTGTACAAATAATGACAATACGGCATGGGTTGCTGGATGCCAGGCACTTAATCAAAAAACGCCTATACTTTATGAGAATCAAGTGGTCAACAATGTAATAGGGCCACTTCCTGATACTGCCACTTATTTTACCTACGGATATAATCAACCATTTCTGGGGCAATTAAACAGCAATACACTTATTGCACCGCTGTTGTATACAACAACAGCTGACTCACCCAATACCAACAGCCCAGGCAGCTCCAGCAGTCCATCATCCACAACAAACAATGGGTTAACTGCCACAAGCCAAGCACAAGAAGCCGCCAATTTTATTCGATATGCAACTGGGGCAGTTGCACCTGTTGCATTACCCAAACGACAAGATTATGACAAACTGTACACTGCTGCGACCACTCCCGCAGCGGATGGAACACCTACACTACAACAAATGCAAGCACAAGCCACGCTCTCAAACTACCTTGCTAGCCTTCGCGTGTATGCGGCACAAAGTTCTGTTGGATTTGGAAACCTTTATTACATATTTTCTAAACGACTACCACAAAATACACTAGGAACCGATAGCTCTCCTGCCTCCAATGCGAAAAATAGCCAAGCGTTAAGTGAATTCACGATGGCAACTTGGCGTTTGTTTAATCCTGATCAAAGCGCCAAAACACCATGGCTCAGTCAAATTAACAAAGCATCTAGTGCAACTGTTGAAAAAGAAATGGTCACATTGCTAGCAGAAATCAATTACCAACTCTACCTCAATCGGCAACAAGAAGAGCGTCTATTGTTGACCAACACACTTCTGTTACTTCAAAATGCACGAGCAAGCCAACCAACAGCCTCATCTCTTGCAGCAACAAGTACAGCTAGTCAATAATCGAATCGGTGGGTAGGCCGCTAATGCGGCTTACCCACCGATATACCCTATAAATTCACGCAACTATAATTTAGCTAAGACACTATCAAGCTTATCAACCACCGCCGCGACACTAACAAGCATCATTGTATCTTCACCATGTGCATGAGTTCCCCACACATTAGTTTCCGCAGTTTTCTTTAGTACGGTCTTTACGGCTTCAGGATAACAATCCACCGCTAAATGACGATAAATGTAGGGACCAGAGACATCAGAGCCTGTAACCGCATGCAATGCGATAACTGGTGTTGAAACAGCAGCCCCCATGTGAGAAGGACCTGTATCAGGACAAAGTAATACATCGGCGTGCTCTATCACCGCCAACAATTGTTGTGGAATTGTTTTACCAATAAGATTGATAACAGGAACAACCTTAGTAATTGCCGCACCCATTGCTTTGTCGTACTCACCCGGCCCACCGGTCAATACTACCTGAGCGTCCCAGCGTTGCTGAACATGTTTAATAACCTCAATGTACCGCTCTATTAACCAACTACGCTCTGGTTTGCTTGCTGCAGGATTAACTAGAACAATAGGCCTATCCGTAGGCAATTGCTCACACGCCCACTCTCGCGAAACCTCTTGGATAGGCAGGTCCCAACGTATTTCTTTTTTCTTAACCCCAAGAGCCTCGGCAAATTTAAGAAAACCATCTAACGTATGATCATGCCCTGGAGTAATCGATTCACGAATAAACCACCGATGACCATCTTTAGCTCGCAAAGCATCGTAGCCAATTTTTCGTTTAGCATGAATCAAGGGATACAATAGATTCGCGCGAAAACTCGCTTGTGCAGCCAAAAGCACATCAAACGATCTAGCCCACATTTGCTTTTTAAATCGCCAATAATCAATGATATTATTTGGCTTATCAATAACAATAAATTCAACCCCATCCATACCCGCTACAAGATCATAAGCAGGACGAGAAATCACCCACGTGAGCGATGCTTTAGGAAAATTGACTTGTAGCGTTCTTATCAAGGGCACAAGCATAAGCACATCACCCAGCGCTGATAGACGTACTATACATATGGATTTAATTTTTTCTTTACCAACCACGCGCTGGCCCCTGGGATATAACAGCTTTAATCATTTTCTAATATAAATTGTGAGCTACAGTAAGGACAAACTTCTGAGCCGGTCTCTTCGATAGGTAAATAAACCTTTGGATGCGCATTCCATAATTCCATAGCATCCGTAGGACAACTCAATGGCAGGTCACTGCGATGTACCAAATAGGTTTTTTCAGTGCACGCCGGTTTCTTTTTAATATCAGACATATTTTCTCCTGCAAATTATGAGCACGCTACGCTTTGCCCATCCTAGCCAATATTGAACGAATTTTATAGTAGCAGTGCTCTATTGTAAAACACCCTCTATTAAGCCTCATTCAGCACTTGTTTTATTACCTTTAAAATCTCGGCTCCATTTACAGAATTTTCAGCAGAAAACACCACCGATTCAGGCCAATGACGCAACCACGTTAGTTGGCGCTTTGCCAATTGGCGCGTTGCAGCTATCCCTTTGGCAATCATATCGGCATAGTCACACTCGCCATTTAGATAAGCAATAATTTGTCGATAACCCACCGTCCGCATTGCAGGATGTGCCTCGGTAAGATGCCATTTTTTCAAGAGTTCTTCGACCTCATTAACAAAACCTTCTAACAGCATGTGTTCAAATCGTTGCGCAATGCGTTGATGCAGCCATGCACGATCTGAAGGAAGTAAGGCAAGATTTACAAAATCAAAATTTGACGTACTTTTTGAGGATAATAATTCTGATAATGGCTGCTGAGTGATTCGATAGACCTCTAATGCTCGCTGAACTCTCTGAGTATCATTAGGATGAATCCTTTGGGCAGACATCACATCAACACGCCGCAACTCGTCATGTAACGAAGCCCACCCATGTTTCTCTGCTTGCAGCAAAAGCTCTGCCCGAACGTGCTCGTCTGCTTCAGGCAATGACGACAATCCTTGCTGCAGCGCTCGAAAATACATCATTGTTCCACCGACCAACAATGGTATTTTTCCTTGACGAATAATTTGCTCACTTATTCTCATTGCATCTTCACAAAAATGCGCGGCCGAATAATTGTCTGGCGGATCTAAAATATCAATTAAATGATGTGGGGCTCGTTTTAAGGTTTGTTTATCTGGCTTGGCTGTACCGATATTCATGTCTCGGTAAATCATCGCTGAATCTACGCTAATAATTTCAACAGGTAACTGTTCTAGTAACTCACAAGCAAGATCGGTTTTCCCAGAAGCAGTTGGTCCCATCAAACAAAAAATCAAATTAGACATACATTAACTCTCGACATTTTTCCGCGTTCAAATTCATACACCAAGACAATTTCACGGCCTGTTGCTGTATTTGTTGCTGCAAATATTCTTTCAACGCTGTTTTATCATCCAAGCTAAGCTGCTGAACATCAAAGGCGTGACATGCCACCAATAATTTTAATATATCGGACTGTGTTAAAAAATTGGTCGTCAATTGTTGAAAAAAATCGTTAATATTAAGCTGCGGCAAGCAGGTAGGCAATGTACGAATAATCATCGTTGTAGAATCAATCCAATCAAAATGAATTCCAAATTCTGCCAACCCAGGTTGATACTGCTTAA
>CAZZGV010000080.1:0-8122 GCA_964654255.1 uncultured Legionella sp.
CTAGGAATGCAGGGATCAAAACCCTGTGCCTTACCACTTGGCGACACCCCAAAAATTGTAGATTCTATATATTAGAAGCTTTAATAAGCCCCTCGTCCGTGATATTACACAGTGTTCCTTGCGAATTGCTGCGTATTTTGCAGCGATTTCTTTTGGTTGTCAACGTAAAAGATCAGTTTAGTATGTAATTTTCGTTATGCCCTATAAATTACTGTTATGTGCCGCTATTAAGCGTGCTCAACACGCTATATTTTCCACCGTTTTATGACGAGCTTTATCGTAGCGTCTCGTCCTTGCAGTTGTATTTTGCCAGGCAGGTTTATATTGTTAATTGTCATGTAATTCGAATAGTGTATGGTGTAACCAGCTTGATTAAGTGTTGATAAGTTATGATGTTGGTCTATATGCGATGATTGCACTGCTCCGGGCGCTGGTAATCCTCTTACCCAATAATAAAGGTTGTTAACAGGCAATTTAATACCCGTTTGTTGTACTAACAGTTTGTCAGCATTTCGAGAGGATATTTTTTTAGGGCCATCAGCATAGGTAATTAGCCCGCCACTCTTCTCAATAATAATGCTTCCCCCACCTAATGGGCCGAATAAACGAATTTTGTAGTGGTTTATGCCTTGTTGGTCCCAGTTAAGAGAAGCTGACCAGCCTTTTTTGTTGTTTTTGGCAGCTATGGCACCAGAAATTTCCCAGGATGATAGTTTGGCAGCTGACGTGTCGGGTTTGCCTTCTACCCCTGTAACTGGTTTGTTAGCTTCATTCAGTTGTGGTTGAATGGGGCCGTTTAGTGCTTGCTCGGTGGTTGGTTTATGAGGAGCGCATGCGGTCAATAAACAGACAGAAAAGACACCAATATATTTATAGGTATTCATTGCGTTATCTCTCATCCATAGTGGAGGGCGGTTCGTCATCCCTTTGTTAATGTCTTGCTTTCTTTATAGAGCAAGGGCAAATAGTTTTGCTACCAAATAAACAATACGCTAGACTTCAAAAACATGCAATTTATCTGTTGCCACACGATGAAAAACAAAGCGGTTTATCCTGGAACATTTGATCCTGTCACCAATGGTCATGTTGATATCATTACGCGTGCTGCGATGCTGTTTCCTGAGGTCGTCGTTGCTGTTGCTACTAATACGGCAAAGCGCCCTTTTTTTTCATTAGAGACTAGAATTAAATTGGTACAGGATGCAGTAGGTAATTTGCCTGGTGTGAGTGTGGTTGGTTTTGATAATTTGTTAATTAGTTTTGTGCAGGAACAGCAAGCTAGAATTATATTGCGTGGATTACGTGCGGTTTCTGATTTTGAGTATGAGTTTCAACTCGCTGGTATGAATCGTAAATTAGCAAAACACATTGAAACGTTATTTTTGACCCCTTCAGAAGATTCAATGTTCGTTTCATCAACCCTGGTTCGAGAAATTGCGGTATTGGGAGGGGATGTGTCGGGGTTTGTTCCTGCTGTGGTGGTCACTGCATTAGAAGCGATGAAAAAAAGGGCTCCATAAGTAGTATGATGTTTTATGTGACTTATTTTACTGACGATTATGATCCAATTAAGTGTTTTATAGATTGAAACACTTCATCGATAAGCATTTCTTTGTTTTCTAATGTAAATTTTGACGCATCAATGGGCTTTCCAACGTGGACTTCGGCTGTTTGACCGATGTTAAATTGAAATGTTCGTGCGGGTAAAATATCGTAAGCACCTCGGATGCCAATAGGAATAATGATTGCATTGGCTTGAATAGCGGTGATAAATGCGCCTTTTTTGAAGGGAGCAAGTGTGCCATCTTTTGAACGCGTACCTTCTGGTGCTATCCACATGACAATACCACTTGCTAGCAATTGTTTCATTGCTTCTAAATCTTTTATTGCCTGCCGTCTATTTTTGCGATCAATGAAAGGAAATTCTGCCGCTGTCATCCCTGCGCCCACAATTGGAATTTTAGAGAGTTCTTTTTTAGCGAGCATACGAATAGAATGGTTAGGAAATGCCTTCATACTAAGAGGGATATCATAAAGACTGCTGTGATTACACATGATAATGGTTGGTTGGCCTGTTTGTGGCTCAACGTTGTAGGGATTAATGACGTTACACTTCACCCGAACTAGGTTAAGAATACGTTTATCCCAGGTATGCAGGGTTTTATCGACCCAGGCACGGTTGGCGCTTCCCATAAATTTCTTTAGGATAGCTTGTCCAGTTGTGTTTAAGGTATAGATCGCGGATAAAATCATAATCCATAGTGTACGTATTTTACTGGTTTTCATGGCTATTTATCATCATTATGTTCAATTATTCGGCCTTTTTCATGCTTGTTAGCAGAAATTACAGGAGATAAATAATTTTTAATGACTACAACAAGCCAAATGATGCCACCCAGCAAAAGGCCCCAAACAACTACATAAGATAACATAATAAAAACACCAATGATGAGTGCGATCGCAATACCCAGTATAATGAAGGTGGGCAATTGTTCTAGCATCTGTTTAAATTTATTACTCATGGTAATTTGAACCTATTTTTTTGATAGCATCTGAAAATTATCAATCACAATGCAGCTAAGTGCAACACGAATTGTGCAAAATGTGGTATCATTGGCAGCAGTAACAGGTATTTGGTGTCATAACCCAGGGTGTTTCTACCTTAAAGATATCTGTATTTACTCATCCAAACATACGGAGAAAGCTATGCTTTTTGGTGTTTTAGATTTGTCTTTTTGGGGTTATGTGATAGCTGGAATAGTGTTAACACAGATTACTATCGCGTCTGTAACCATTTATTTGCATCGTCATCAAACTCACCGGGCTTTGACCTTGCATCCTGTTATCAGTCATTTTTTTCGTTTTTGGCTTTGGCTAACGACAGGGATGGTTACCGCAGAGTGGGTGGCTATTCATCGTAAGCATCACGCCACTACCGACGTGGATGGTGATCCGCACAGTCCAGTCGTGCTTGGTTTGAAAAAAGTATTTTGGCAGGGGGCTGAGTTATATAGAGCAGCATCTCACGATAAAGACATGGTTAAAAAATACGGGCATGGCACACCAAATGATTGGATAGAGCGAAATCTTTATACTCGTCATTCTGCTAAGGGCATTTTTTTGATGCTGTTTATTAATATATTATTATTTGGGATTCCCGGCGTATCGATTTGGGCAGTTCAAATGATGTGGATTCCAGTGTGGGCCGCAGGTGTTGTTAATGGCGTGGGTCATTTTTGGGGATACCGTAATTTTGAATGCCCTGATGCTGCAACTAATATTATTCCTTGGGGTTTTTGGATCGGTGGTGAAGAGTTACATAACAATCACCATACCTTTGCCTCCTCTGCCAAGTTCTCCGTTAAATGGTGGGAATTTGATATAGGTTGGATGTACATTCGTTGTTTATCGTTGTTAGGTTTAGCTAAGGTAAAAAAATTACCACCCCAATTGGCGCGCCAAGAAGGTAAGTTAAACGTTGACTTAGATACAGTGAAAGCGGTGATTAGTAATCGTTTTCAGGTCATGTCATATTATTACAAACGTGTTGTATATCCTATGTTGCAGCAAGTAAAACAACATGGTGTTGAAAGCAAGGGTGATAAAAAATTAGTTCAGCAAGCAGGTGCTTTATTACGTCGACAAGAAGATCTACTGTCACCTCGAGCGAACACGCGTTTACAAGCGTTGTTAGCGCGGTATGAGCAATTGCGCCTTGTATATAGTTATCGTCAATCGTTACAAAATATTTGGCTGAAAACTGCTTCATCGCAAAAAGAGCTCATCGAGTCTTTGCAGCAATGGTGTAAGCAAGCAGAGGAATCTGGTCTTGATGTATTAAGACAGTTTGCTTTGCAGTTAAAAAGTTACGTTCCTAAGCCTGTTATTTAAGTACATTTCCTAAACGTCTCCTTCTGCAAAAGCAGGGGGAGATATTCGCATGAGTTTTCGTATTATTTCTCATCGTCTGTTTATAAAGTTTCTTCTAAGTACAGCTAATCTTCTATCTATGCCTATACTTTTAATTACTGTTTCTTTTTGTTTTTTAACTAGGTTCTAGTGTGTTCCTAATAAAATCAAGTAATAATTAAACATGGAGTGTTAATTATGGAACGAATGGTGGCTGTAGTTACTGGCGGTACCGGAGGAATAGGTTCGGCTATCTCTCAGCGTTTAGCAGATAATTATCACGTTATTGCGTGTTACTTTAAAAATGGACATCATGAAGAAGCAAAACAATGGCAAGCTGAACAGCAGCGGGCTGGTTACTCTATCGATGTTTTATACGCAGATATTGTTAATTTCGCTGATTGTGAAAAACTTGTTGGGTTAGTGAAAGAGCGTTATGGACGTATTGATGTCTTGGTTAATAATGCGGGTATAACAAAAGATGCTAGTTTGAAAAGAATGAGTCCTGAACAATGGCAACAGGTAATCGATGCGAATTTAACCAGTGTTTATAATGTAACGCATAACGTATTACCGCTAATGATTGAACGAGGGTATGGTCGTATTATCAGTATTTCATCCATTAATGGTCGCAAAGGGCAGATTGGTCAATGCAATTATGCAGCAAGTAAGGCTGCTTTGTATGGTTTTAGTAAAAGTTTAGCCCAAGAGGTTGCGGGCAAGGGCATTACGGTAAACACTATTTCACCAGGTTATGTTGATACGCCAATGTTAGAGGGCGTCAAAGACGATGTAATAAAAGCGATTATTGCTAATATTCCAGTTGGGCGATTAGGTCGGCCTGAAGAGATTGCAAATGCCGTGGCATTTTTAGCCGCGCCAGAGTCAGGTTTTATTACCGGCTCAAATTTAGATGTCAACGGTGGGCAATATATGTAAGATTTGCATGATAACGTCTAATCTAGGATAAATATGACCCGTTTAATAAAAAAATACAAAAATCGTAGATTGTACGATAGTGAAAAAAGCCAATATATAACGGTTGAGGATCTGCAACGTTATGTTATTGAAGGATTATTTTTTAAGGTTGAAGATTCGGTAACCAAACAAGACATCACTACGGCGACGTTGTTGCAAATTTTTGTAGAAATGGAAGCGGGTCCTACAACATTTTTGTCACCAGAAATTTTACGACATTTAATTTGTCTTGCTCACCATCCGATGAGTCAATCGTTAAAAAAGGTATTGGAGCAGATGGTTTCAGCCATGGAAAAACAATCACAATCGAATGTATTTGAACAATCCGCGGATGCATTGAATAAGCAGCTGCAACAAATGCTTAATCAGTGGCAAACATTTTTTCGTTGAATTTTTGATTTAAAAAATCTTTTATTGCACTGCTGTTCCATTTAAACGGTGAGGTTTTTCTGCGCCTAGCGAGGAGTCTCCCATAATGTAGCATTAAAATTTATTGACAAATGGATTAAATTTTTTTTTATTACTCCAAAACAAGCAGCAAAAAATATAGTTGATTTGGCGATATCTTCAGAGTGGGAGAATATCACCGGAAAATATTTTGCAAAAGGAAAACCTGTTCCGTCAAGTTTGGCTACTTATGATCCCCTGCTTGCAAAAAAAGTTTGGGAGATAAGTAAGAAATTTGTTGAGTAGTTTGGTTCCAAGGAGTTGTTTTCACAATTAAGTTGGCTGTGGCAATGTTAACGCTTATTTAATTTTCATGAGATCTGGTTATTTTGCAGGGGATGTGTTGCTATGCGTGGAAAGATGTCCCTATTTTTAATGGAGCAGCCAAGTCCTTGATTGGCCTAAATCTTGACAATATTGCAATCCAGCTCTACACTTTTATTGTGCAGTGCAGCATGATAATGGAGATTAAAATGAACCAAGAATATTTTACTCAATTTTCTGATATGGCTAAAAAAGCACAAGAGCCTTTGAAAGCTCTTACTGAACTGAATGTAAAAACATTACAAAGCTTATCGTATTTAAAGCCTGATCAATTGACGGCAATTAAAAAGCCACAAGATTTGTTTGAAATGGAGCTTTCATTGGCGCTTAGTAATGGTCATAAAGCCCTTGAATATATGCAAAAATCGTTTGATATCATTGAGAAAGCATGGCTTTGTTGTGCTAAAGAAATGCATGATAAAACTGATGTGAAGAATAAGCAGTAAATGAGTAGGTGATATTTAAAGCGTAATAGTTACAACCGTTATAATTATAATGCAGCGCCGCTATGTCTCGTGGTGCTGCATTATAACGTTTTGTTATACATTGTAAACATCATGGGTATTATCCCCTTCGTCCTTTTTACTCTTCATATGAACATAACTTCCTGGTGCAGCCATTATTGGTTTTAAAGGTAATCGAGCAATATCTGGCGCTTTTATCAAACGGCCAGATTCTTTTTTTAACCAAGTTAACCATTCGGGCCACCATGACCCTGGGTGATGTGTTGCTTTTGCTAACCAATCATCAGGATTTTTCGGGCAACCTGTATAGTCAGAATAACCATATTTTTCTTGGCCAGGAGGACTAATGATACCTGCAATGTGCCCTGAATCACCAAGTAAAAAATGTTTTTTACCTTTGATTAATTGAAACCCTTTGTATGTTGTTTTCCAGGGTGCAATGTGGTCTTTTTTAGTTGAAACAAAAAAGGTAGGAATATCTATTTCATTGACGGATAACGGTATTTTATTGATTTGTATTTTGCCGGGTTTTATTAAATTATTGTGTAGATACATCCATCGTAAATATTGCGAATGCATCTTTGCTGGCATATTGGTTGTATCAGCATTCCAATACAAGATATCAAAAGGAACCGGGGTTTTGCCGCGCAGGTAATTTTTGATAAAAAATGACCAAATTAAATCGCTTGCTCGTAGGGAGTTGAATGCGCTCGCCATAAATTGGCCTTCTAAATAACCCTTGGCGCTCATTCGCTCCTCAAGGCGTTTGATCTGTTTTTCATCAATAAATACAGCAATATCACCTGGATCACTGAAGTCAATCATCGATGCAAGAAAGGTTGCGGAGCGAACTGGCGACATATGTTGTGCTTTGTAGTAAGCAAGTAACATTGCTAATAATGTTCCACCAATGCAAAAACCCAGTGTATTTACTTGTTGTACTTTTAATTGTTTTTGAATGGCACAAATTGCAGCAATCGGTCCCTCATGTAGATAATAGGTGATTCCTTTGTTTGCATAGCTTGCGTCTGGATTTACCCAGGACATCACAAATACGGTAATACCTTGCGTTACTAACCAGCGAATAAGTGAGTTGTTTGGGCTAAGGTCAAGAATATAATATTTATTAATCCACGGAGGAATAATCAGCAAGGGTATGGATTTTACCTTTGCAGTTTGTGGTGTGTATTGTATCAGTTCGATTAAGTTATTTTTAAAAATAACGTTGCCAGGCGTAATAGCGATATTTTCCGCGACGTTAAATGCATTCATATCGGTCATTTTTATGATGAGACGTGATGAGCCCGCTTCAATATCTGTAAGTAAATTTTGCAGTCCAAGCAGTAAATTTTTGCCATGGCTTTGAATGGTTTCTGCGATGAGCTCTGGATTGGTATGGAAAAAATTATCTGGTGATAGGGCATCTAAATATTGACGAATAAAAAATTGCATACGCTTGGCTAGTTGTTTATCACCATAATCAAGGTGCTCAAGGAATGAGTTTAGATGTTCGCTAGCTAAAAGATATTGTTGGCTCAGTAGGTTAAAAAAAGGATTATTAACCCACTCTTCACTTGAAAAACGCTTGTCTGTGCTGGGTTTTGTTTTTCCTTCGAGCCAGTAGGTGAAATGTTCTTGTAATAAGCCGATTGTATCTTGCCAGTATGCAATTTGCATCTCGTTGAGTTGCTCAGGGTTTTTTAATAGGCTCAGATACAATGCTTGGAAATCTTGTGTGAGATCCATGTATTTTTCAAGGAGCATAGGTAATGGTGGCGGTTGTTGCTTAAAGGTTGTGATGAGTCGCAAGGCCTTTTCAGCGACAGATTTCATAATTTCACCAAGCTCGATATCCCTATCCACCATTACTCCTACATTTAAATCGAGGTCATGCTTATTATAGGTTACAATCAGATTTATTTTCTGCGCGTTTTTGATATGCATCTGAAACACTTGAAATTAGCGGGTTTTAAATCATTTGTAGAGCCAACGATTGTACC
>CAZZGV010000081.1:0-7993 GCA_964654255.1 uncultured Legionella sp.
GCAACCAGAAGAAGACGTTGTCGTTAACGCGCAACCAGAAGAAGACGTTGTCGTTGCTGAATTCCAAAATGAACTAACAAAACTCAGAGCTGTTACATTTAGAAATGATTCGATTGCAACAGACGTCACAACGTTGCTAGAGCAAGTTGCTGCTGTAAATGCGCAAGATCAAACAAGCCTTATCGATCCTATGCAAAAACTATATGCGTATTTTAATGTGCTCAGTGAAGACGCTGCTAATGCAGATGATGCGGACGCTGTATCTGCACAAGCACAACGCCGTACTGATGCACACAATGCCTTTGTAACCTCTGTTCAGCCCCTGCTTGAACACGACAATGCACTGGTAAAAAACATCGGGATAGGGCTTATGTCAGTTGCTGGGGTGCTTCTCACAGCTACCGCTGTTGCTATAGGTCTCGGAGCTGCTGCGATTGTAGTGCTACCAACCACAGCAATTGCGTCATTGGCAGTAGCTACCGTAAGCTTTAGTGCCGCAGGTTTTGGTACATTCTTCGGGGCACCGCGCATTCCTGCTCAACCAGCTGGCACAGCCTCTATAAATCTCGCTGAAAAAATTGCCCACGATGCTGAACCTCATACATTAGTAACTAATATGGGGGCTTAATGGCCAAAAAACGATAAGGGCATCTCTGCCCTATCGTTTTCTAGCCCAACGTTCGCTCCATTTTTTAATGCCCTGCAACCTAGTTTCAGGGCATTTTTTTTAATTAATCTTAAACATTAGACATACTGTTATGCCCGTAGCCAAATTTAATGTGCTATATCAATTACTCCTACAAGGGTGTTATTGATAATCATTTTCATTTGGTATAAAGTATCATATCTGAAATTGGCTGAGTAATATCCATGACGTTAAAAAAAATTGCACGTAATTTTGCATTGCATTTGCTGATGGTCGGCGCGAGCTTAATTATTGGTTTATTAAGTTTTGGTGGCATGTTTGCATTATGGCCCGTGATTCCACTGGCTCTTGCAACCTTTGTTCTTTCCGTCGCCTACGAAGCAGAAATTTATTTGCAAAACATTAAAGGGGCATGGAATAAATTATTTAAACACAACGCCCTAAAACGCCAGCTTGCCAAAGATTATTTGCTAGAAAATTTTCCTGAAGAGGTTGAACAACATCAACATGAAGATCATGAACACCATAACGAGCCCGAACATCAAGAACATGAACATGGCGAATGTTACCACGAAGAGCAAGAGGAACATCAGCCTGACGTTCTGCAACACAACGACCATGAACAACCACTACCTCGCCCGCAATTTTTCACAGATTACGACATACAACTCGAATTACTACATAGATTTGATCATAAAAAGCTAAACGCTGAAAGTAAGGCTAGTAAAAAACAAATCGAAAAAACCTTACGCGATATGGAAAAATGGTTTTCATTACAGCTATTTTCTGCTAACGAACCAGGTAATACACCTTATGAAACTACACTGCGTCATTGGATAATGGATCCTACGCGAGCAGCCAAACGTGATGCAATGATGCAAACGTTGCAACACCAGCAAACGAGTTTTGGATGGGCTAAATATTTCAGCTTATTTGCTGGTATTTTTATGACCTTAGGCACAACCTATTTATTAGTTGAAACGTTTTCCATCATCCCATTTTTAGCCGCTATACCCTTTGCATCGTGGCCTCTGCTCATTCTGCCGATGGCTCTAATTGCAGGTACTGCCTATGGTTTGCTAACCTACAACGCCACAACAGATATGCTTAAGGATGAAACCGTCCAAGAATGGCTTAAATACTTAGGCATCACACCAAGAACAAACAACGAGATGCCATCTGCGGATAATGCTTATAAACAAATCGGCGACTCCGTTGGCGGGCGAATAACGGCCTGGCTTTTAATTGCGTTAGCACTTGGCTTAACGTTTTGCACTGCAGGCACCTGGTGGACGGTAGTCAAAGAAACTCGCCCATTATTTAGCTGGATGGCAAAAATACCCGGCCTTATTATTGTTATTTCAAATGCCATCATTATCGGTTTATCACAACTGGTATTTAATGTAGTAAACACGCGAGAATCATGGGAAATGATCCTCGAAATGGTTGCAAAATCTGGTCATGCTCTTAGCTACCTTAGCGATTTAATAACAACAACGTATAAAAAATTACGTGAACATGAAAATTTTGTCCAACTATTCAACCCCTTCCGCATTTTACTGGCTGTTATCATAACCCCCTTACGGATCGTGCTATTTCTTGGGCACTTAATCAGTATTGGAGTAACTGCCGATCGAATACCCGGTATCCCACAAATCATCTCGGCGTTATTAGGATTTATTAGCGAATTTTTTGAAGATCTACATTATTTTTTTGGGCATGATCATGACCATCCTGAACATTCGCATCATGACGACGAGCATGCGCATCATCATGAACAAGAGCATAAAAAAATATTACGGATGGAGCGCTTAGGTAAAGGCCATGGTCATAATCATGATCTTGATATACCAACTAAAGTACTCGAGGGATTTTTTACCTATATTGTGCCATTGTATTCATTAGCTGTGCTTTGGGATTGGGCTTGGAGCCAGCTGAATAACGGAACACGTGAAAATCACACACCCCATCCGTTAAGTTATGATGAAGCGGCAGAAAAAATGGGCTTTCATAAAGAACAGTATGTTTCAGTACCCACAGATGCGATACGCCCTTCTACAGAGTGGATAAAAACCCATACTATTTATCGTATTGAACGCTATAAAGAAAAACAAAACCCAACACCTGAGGAAAGCACAGCGTTGACTGAATTACAAGTAAAGCTTCAAGCAGAAGAGGCTGACGTAGAAGGTATCCGCACGACATTGACCAACGCAGCAACAGCAAACTCGGAATATAATAATCAACGTTTCTTTAATAATGCTCCTGTTGCAGCATTTTTACGTGATGAGGTGCAACAACGCGTTGGATTAACGGCAAGAGGCTAAGTTGCTGTAGGCGTTACCTAATAGTAGATATCGATAGATTAAATAATCAAAGCCTTGTTCGGCGCGATGGTGATATCACGCTCTAAAATTTTTATAACTAATGAGATTTAAATATGAAGCAAACGCAGTTACATACATGCTCTCCATTTAAACAAGGCCATAAATTCTCCATATTTGATAAAGAATTAAGAGAAAGAGCTAAATTTGAATCAAAAAAACACAAACAACGTGATAAGCACAATTACAAACAAACAACGTATGATGTTAATTTATCAGACATCTATCAACAACAAGAAAAAAGCCAACACACTATTTTACCCCATGATCGCATGCCATCACTAAATCCGCTCCAATTAAAAGGTCTACTTTTTCTTATTTTGCTCACTAGTGCGCATGCTATTAACGCTGCAAATAAAATGAACCCTTCCATTAACGACACCCCTAACAAGGAATCAGAGTCTATTCAACAAAAAATCTATGAAATCTGCAGTAGTGTAACATTTGCAACATATAACAAGCCTAATATAACCATTGATTACAA
This sequence comes from uncultured Legionella sp., assembly GCA_964654255.1. GTDB lineage: Bacteria > Pseudomonadota > Gammaproteobacteria > Legionellales > Legionellaceae > CAZYME01. The sequence continues at coordinate 3,515 of CAZZGV010000081.1, forward strand.
TAGAGGAGAACTAATCCCACGAGCGTGTGCAGAGCATGAGTTCAAATATAAAATGGACGATGCCTGCGAATGTGAAAAACAAAAAAACACGCTTAGACAATTTAGAGCGGATATTACAAAACGAAAGGCTGATTTTTTAAAATTAGACAAAATAAGAGAGAAAGTTAATGCGGAGTATAAAAAATGGCGTCCTGAAGCACAAAAGGAGATCGCAAAGATTCAGAAGGACCATAGTTTAAAACAGCAAACTATTTTTAATGGTATTATACAAAACATCATTCATTTAAGCGGCAATTATTATTTAGCCATTTATATGCGTGAATATAAAGGTGGAAATTGCGGTGAACACTCGTCAGATTCTTTAGAAAAATTGTTAAATTTTAAAATGACGCACGGCTTAAAAATGAGAATACAACTTGTTTCTTTAGGCAAAAGTAAACCTACCTCTCCTTATCGTGATCATGAATATATATTAATCGATAGTGATGTTCCTGATGTGAACATTCAGCAAGATGTCAAAAAAGTGGGGCATTTTTTAGATTCAATGAAAAAAGGACGAATCTGTGACCAGTGGAATAAAGGCTATTTTGCTGATCTTGCTTCAGATAACAACGGTTTATATAGAAGTGATGCTCAATGGGATGAGCTTACGATTAAAACTATTTCCTTAAATTTTGCAGAGTTTGATAAATTAACGAAAACCGCTCAACGATTTATCTGTAAGCAATTATCTCAAATAGGACTTAGTGTTGAACCAAAAGAAAAATGCGGGATATTTAAAAATATTGTTACGAAAAATCGAGAGTCAGCCGGCTCAGTAAATAGCAAGTTACCAAAATTAAGCTGATAAGAGTAACCATACAATGGTCTATGGCATCATCTAGGTAACGTCCCTAAAATTTATTTACAGCGTATATCAACCAATACGCTACATTTTTAAACTTAGTTCTTGAGCAACTCCCTGAGTCATGCACGATATACAAACCACTACTCACTCCAACAAATTTCTCAACCCCGCCAAATGTGATTGAGCGAGCGCCTTGGATTTTTCCTCATTACGCTCACCACTCTTACCAAACCACTCTAAACTATCCTGGGGTAACTCTTCTAAAAATCGACTCGGTAAACAAGCCTGCATTTCCCCTGCCCGCCTGCGTTGCCTAGCCAACGTCATGCATAATGTTTTTTGTGCCCTAGTAATACCTACGTAAGCTAAACGACGTTCCTCTTCAATTTGCTCATCATCGATACTCACCCGATGTGGAAGCAATTCTTCCTCCATTCCAACCAAATAAACATAAGGAAATTCTAACCCTTTCGATGCATGCAATGTCATTAACTGCAGCGTATCTGCATCATGTTCATCCGATTGTTCAAGAATATCAATGAGAATCAATTTGTTAATAATATCGGCCAATACATTGCCTGGCTGCTTTGCAAACAACCGCTCTACCCACTCCAATAACTCCCAAACATTTTCCATGCATTTTTGGGCTTTTACAGGGGTATCGGTTTGCTCATAAATATGAGCCTCATACCCACTGTCATCAACCATATCCTTTAACACAGCCAATATAGGCTCTTGCTCACAGCGTTGCTTAATCGTATACATCCATTGTTTAAATGCATAAAGCGCTGCACGCGGCTTTTCTCCCACCAACTCTGTTAACGCTAAATGGTCACAACAGGCAAAAAGGCTTTGCTTTCTATCTTGTGCATAATTACCCAACGCTTTTAGTGTTACATCACCAATGCCACGTTTAGGTGTATTAATCACCCTTAAAAACGCCGCGTCGTCGGCTTCATTACATAATAATTTCAGATAGGCAAAAACATCGCGGATTTCCATACGAGCAAACCACGACTGCCCACCACTAATGTGATACGCAATACCATGATGCCGTAACACTTTTTCAAAAACGCGCGACTGATGATTTCCACGATATAAAATTGCATAATCACCGTAAGATGTGCGATGACGAAGTTTATGGCTAATCAAATCCGCCACAACTTGCTCTGCCTCATCTTGTTCATCTCGACAACTTAACACTCGCAACAAATCACCATGTCCTAACTCACTCCATAATTTCTTGGTATATAAATGAGGATTATGTGCAATTAGATGATTGGCTGCCTGCAAAATACGACCCGTAGAACGATAATTTTGCTCTAATTTAATCACCGTCAGTGCTGGATAATCATGTTTAAGTTGCGCAAGATTCTCAGGACGTGCACCACGCCATGCATAAATTGATTGATCATCGTCACCAACAACCGTGAAATGCGCACGCGTACCTACCAGTAATTTTACTAAAGTGTACTGGCTGGTATTGGAGTCTTGATATTCATCGATGAGTAAATGCCGAATTTTATTTTGCCAATGCTCCAAAATATCAGCATGCCCATTTAACAACAGCACCGGCAACATAATAAGATCATCAAAATCCACTGCATTATAAGCCAACAATGATTGTTGATAGCGAACATAAATACTAGCCGCCTCAGCAAACAAAGGGGTGTCTGGTGTACGTGTTATAATCGCATCCGGCGTTAACATTTCATTTTTCCAACGTGAAATGTGTTGTTGTATTTGAACAAGATAGTCTCGCTCACTGGCACGAGAGGCAGGCAATAATCCACGCAGCATTTGCAAACAATCTTCACTATCAAAAATAGAAAATCCAACTTTTAATCCACAACGATCCAAATTGCGCTTTAAAATACGCAACCCTAGTGTGTGAAATGTTGCAATTTTTAAACCGTGTCGTGCCTTTTGAGATAATGTCGATGCAACCCGCGAGCGCATTTCATTGGCTGCTTTATTGGTAAACGTCACAGCACAAACGCTTTGTGCTGCATAACCGCACTGCTCAATTAAATAAGCAATTTTTTGCGTGATCACACTGGTTTTTCCACTACCAGCACCCGCTAACACCAACAAAGGCCCATCAATAAATTTTACCGCCGCCGTTTGTTGCGGATTTAACATATCGAATACCCTGACAAAAACACGGAGTATAACAAGCAATTAACCAACTTTGTGTTAAAATTAACGCTTTCTTTAATGTGAATTTATCGATGAAAGAAACTGACACACTACAACGCTTTATGTTCGAACACGCCAGTATCCGCGGTGAAATCGCGCATTTGGATGAAACCTATAAAACCATTATGCACCAACACCCCTATCCTCCAGCAGTCCGAGCCCTGTTAGGTGAAGCGTTGGTTTCCTGCTTATTACTTGCAGGAAGTATAAAATTTGAAGGTGATGTCAGCTTACAGTTTCATGGCGATAAACGCCTGCCGCTATTATTGGTGCAATGCAACCATGCGTTACAACTGCGGGCATTTGCAAAGTATCAAGATGATGCAGACGACATCGATTACAATGACGCTTTTTTACAAGGTAAAATGGTACTGGTTATTAATCAATACAATAAAACACAAGACTATCAAAGCGTGGTTCCAATTCGCTCTACATCCATGAGTGAAAATTTGACGCATTATTTTGCTCAATCAGAGCAAGTTGCAAGCCAAGTATGGCTGGCCGTTAATGACCAGCGTGCGGCAGGTATGTTGATCCAACTGATGCCGGGCCAAGATACCCAACAACGCGAAGAGTTTTGGGAGTATGCTGTCATGTTAGGCCAAACTATCAGTGATGAAGAACTCTTAACCCTAGACAATCCAACCATATTGCATCGCCTCTACCATGAAACGGAATTGCGTCTTTACCCCTCACGTCCGGTAACATTTCAATGCCGTTGCACTCTTGAAAAAATGAAGCAAGTGCTCACTGTTTTAGGCGAAAACGATGTGCAGCAATTATTAGAAGAAAAAGGTGAAGTTGACGTTCGCTGTGATTTTTGTAACCAACAATATATTTTTGATCCGATTGATATTACGTTGTTGTTTAGGAAATAGATAATATGAAGTAATCCAGTGTGATGTTCAATTAAAACGCCGCACCGGATTACCCTGGCAGCAATAAAGTCTAATGCATGGGTAATTTACTAACTGCAACTATCCCCTTATCAGGTTGAATAAATGGCAGAGGTGCCCCACCCATCGCCTGCAAAATTTGTTGTAATTTAATGAATTGAGCGCTCAATTGAGAATATAAACCAGCGGACTCACTGTCCTCTAGCTCGCTAACCGTCAAATAAGCGGCTTGCCCCAGATCACTAAAGTATTCGAGTCGAACATGTCGTTTAACGGCCATGCCAGGGAAAAGACCACAGAATAATAAGCTTTTGTCACCAACATCGCGCAGACGCTCAACTTGTCGCTTGCCGGATGTCCGCATGGATTCAAGAAAATCCAGCGCAATAACGGACTCCATCAACTGCGTGGTTTGCGAAAAGCGCATCAGTAAGAAAACCAAATAGCTTTCCGTGTTTTCATTAAGCACTAAACTAGTAGACGCTTGAGCTTCGTTCACTAGCGCGTGCCATTGACTCATATCGGTGGGATGTAAAA
>CAZZGV010000082.1:0-7904 GCA_964654255.1 uncultured Legionella sp.
CTCGTGTTGGGCCGCGATCGAATGTTTCTGTTAATAATTTATGTAATTCTAAAAAGGCATACAGGCCAAAGTCGTGAAAAGGCGTCATTGCTAAATTACAAACAGAACGTCCAAAATCTCTTATGAGTAGACCATCCCTTATTGGGTGGTTTAAAAAAGGTTTAACGGCAAGAATATCTAAGTCAAAAAAATAACCGCCATGACAATATAATGCCAATGGCAAAATACAGTCTTTAGCTGCAGCAGGGGCGGTCAATCCTGTGAGTAAAGAGCGTATGAATGTTTTCAAAAAAGAAAAATTTTCGGCTTGCTCTAACGTCTGCCAAATTTGCTTGGGAAGGGATTTTTTTGCGGATTTTATTCCTTCAAGATGTTCATCTAATTTTTCAACGCCCACCTCTATTAATTGCCATACTTCTTTAATTTCAACTCGTTTAGGCAGTAAATCGCCATTTTTTTTAAAAATTCTAGAATTAGTTATATTTTTTATATTATCCGTCCATAAGGTAATTTTCCAAGAATGATCAGTATGTTTTGAAAATGAAAGTAGATTATAAAAAGCATCTTCAGTTAGATCACATGTGCCCCAGAAAAAATGCAAATGTGGGGGGATAACCTGGTGTTTTTCGTTTATAGGATTTGGCATGTTGGATGAGAAGGAGTATAAAATGATTATATTATATCCAATTTATGTTAAATAAGCACATATTTGTGATAATTAATGCCTCTATTTGATTTTAAATAGATTTTTTGGCCACATTTAGACTATTTAAGCGACACCAATCTTAATCGGCCGCGCCATTTGATTGGCACGTTCTTTTGGTTTTGGAGAGTGGGCTACTTTGCCGGCCTGCTAAAACTCTAGCTATATAATCCAAATTCACCATTGATGAAGGAAACTTTGTTATAAGTGCAATTTATTTATGTCTTGTTACATAAATAGAAAACTTCCGTATCCGAGTGTAAGCTATTCATGTAGAATTTTTTATGATGCAAAAGCTGGCCATGTTTAGTGCTATCAATGCGTTATATTGTCGTATTCATAAAGGACTGCCAATGCTAAAACGAGATATATCTACTACAAATATACTGGTTGCTTCCGCAGGTGGTATGATTGGATCTGGGTGGTTATTCAGTCCATTTATAAGTGCACAAATGGCGGGGAGTAATGCGTTAATTAGTTGGGTTATTGCCGCGCTATTTATGGTCTTTATTGCACTACCACTATGTGAGTTAGGAACGATGTTTCCAATTTCTGGTGGGATGTCTAATTACCCAACATTTACACATGGTCGTGAGGTTGGATTTTTATTTGCGTGGACCTCATGGCTGTCTTATGTTGTTATGACCCCTATTGAAATACAAGCAATCCTTCAATATTCCAGCCATTTTTTTCCTATGTTAACCGAGGCGAATACGTCGACATTAATGCTTTCTAATTATGGGTATGTGGCGGCTATTGCTATTATGTTGTTTGTCGTCATTTTGAATTCATATGGGATTAAATTTTTAGCTGAATGTAATAAATACGCCAGTATCATTAAATTTATTCTTCCTAGTATTGCTATTTTTTCATTATTGAAATGTTCATCAAGTTTAATAAATATTCATATTGATGTATCAACTAAAGAGAGCTGGATGGAGATCTTTACCGCTCTTTCTGCAGGCGGCATCGCGTTTGCTTTTACGGGATTTCAAAATGGTTTAATGTTAGCAGGTGAAGTTAAAGACCCACAAAAAAATATTCCTATTGCTATATTGGGTGCGGTTTTAGTGGGTTTTATTCTTTATTTTATGTTGCAGTTTAGTTTTTTAGCCGCTATCCCTCAAAAATACCTTGTATCAGGTTGGCATGCATTAACGTATCCTGGTGATAGTGGGCCATTGGTTGGCCTAACTCTGTTATTGGGTCTTGGTGTAGTTGCAACACTATTAATGTTTGATGCTGCGTTTTCCCCCTTTGGCACAACATTTGTTTATACCGCAGCAACGTCTCGAATTTTATATGGTATGGCATTGAATCATCATTTGCCGAAAGTGTTTTTAAAAGTGAACCGTCATAATATTCCGTATGTAACGCTTTATGCCAATCTTTTAGTAGGCGCGTTAGCTTTTTTGCCTTTTCCTGGATGGCAAAAATTAGTGGCATTTTTGTCATCAGCAAGCATACTTTCCTATGGCATTGGACCTATTTGTTTATTAGCAATGCGTAAATTACAACCCGACTTCGACAGACCCTTTAAACTCTCAAATAGTGTTTTGATGTCGCACATTGCATTTTATGTTTGTAATTTGATGTTGTATTGGTGTGGGTTTTCAGTGTTGTGGAAGCTTGATGTAGCGCTGTTATTTGGATTGAGTGTTGATCTGATTTACCACCGAAAAAATCCAGTTATGAATAGCGCACCACTCATTTGGTTTTTTATGTACATGAGCTCATTATTACTTATTTCTTACTTAGGCTCATTTGGTGGGATTGGTGTTTTAGAGTTTCCATTAGACATTGTATGTTTTTTGCCATACAGCATGCTCATGCTTTATTTATCACAACGACTCCTAATGATCGATAGCGATATTGTTGAGATGCTTGGAAGTATGGATGAATATATGAGTGAATAAAAACAAGTAGTTGTTTTTAACATGGCTCTATTACAAAAAATAGCCGTCATTGCAAGTGAAGCAAAGTAAACCAGTACTGACTTCTATGAAGTATCGTTATGGATTGCTTAGCCAAGTCTCGTAAAGATGAAATGATTGATTAATCGTGAGTAAGTTGTGCACTCATGATTTGACCGTGTATGATGTGGATTATGGATTTTCTCCTAACCAACCGCTTAGAACTTCAATAATTTTTCGTGCTTGGTCGTCACTGGAAATATTAAATTTTGATTTTTGCCAATATTGATTGTTGCGTTTTTGATAGCGTCTAATAGAGTATTTTGTTGGACCATAAACTTGTTTCGCTCTATCCCAGTCTTGGTAACTATAGAGAATAGTTGTCCATGCTCCTTTTGACAGCACATGCTTACCTAGTTCCTTTACGGTTTCTATGCCATCTTCACTGAAAGCAATGGTCAAACTGTCAATTGTTTCTGACATGGGGTTCTAATCCTTCTGGTAGTATTTTAATCGATGGATTGTAGTTTGCCGTTTATAAAAGTCAAGCTACTTGGTGACTGGTACTGGTCAATTTGATAAATCCATAGCTCAGGTTTGGTATTGCTGGGGACGGTCTGATTGATAAAGGAGTTGTTAACCATAGAGGGGCTGCCGCAGGCCATAATAACTTTATTGGCGTTATCGCCAATCTGAACATTGGTGCCCCCACAGATTGACATAGCATTTGTACCTGAACCATTGATTCGCACAGCACTGACTTTGTCATTAATGATATCAACCTCGAGACTAATCCCATAAGCACCACTCGGTAAGGACCAATAATCATAATACGTTGGGTTGAGGCCTGGATAGACACTACCTGTATTGAGTGTGTTATAGATAAATTGTTTCATTGGAACTTTTTGAGTGACTGGCGCATTTGATTGTTGTTTTGTTAGAGGTTCCCCGCATGCAGCTAATACTTCTGACTGTGTCATGCCGATAGTTATATAACCAGAGTTTTGCGGACAGTACAACTGTGACACCGCCAGAGCAGGTGCTGCTGCAAGCAATGAAACGCTGAACGTTAAGAAAATCCCTGGTCTCATCAAGATATCCAATAAAGCGTCATCTTATGATTTAGTATAGCCTGAAATTTGGCAAAATCTATCAACTATACATATGGGTGTCTAAATTAAGTGCAGAGGCAGTGACTCGCTTATAAAGAGAGTGACGACTTTTAAAATGATCAGCACAATATAGGGTGAAATATCAAAACCCGCAATAGTAGGCGAGACTTGTCGGCCTATACTAAGTAGAGGTTCAGTAATAAGGCGTAAAAGGTCTGCAAGTGGATGATGCCATGTTGGATTGACCCAGCTCATGATGACGCGAATAATAACAGCGTAGAATAATAAGTTACAAAACTGCACGATTAAATCGGCTGCAGCAAATAGGGGCAAAAAATGCCAAGGAAATCTGGAGCCTATAAAAAGCGAGCCAATAATGATAAATTTCAGGAACACAGCAACGACAAGCACAAATAAGCAAGCCCAATCATAACGAGGCAAGCGTTTTTTATTTAATTTAAACAGGTGGTTCAATGGTAAAATAATTGGATCGGTAAACTTGTTAATAGAGAGGCTTAATGGATGCACACTACTGACTCGAAAGTAACGCAAAGCAATGCGCGCCCATAGTAAAAATGAAACCAAACTAAATAGCAGTGTAAATAAAAAATAACCAACAGCAACCAATCCAGACATCTTAACTCCTAATGTTAACCTAATGTATTATTTTCAGTTCCTAATTGCTCAGCACGTTCGTGAGCAGCATGCATTGCTTCAGCTATTAAGGTATCAATATTATGTTGGTTAAGCACACGAACAGCAGCGGCAGTTGTTCCGGCTGGCGAAGTTACTGACGCTCTTAATTCCGAGAGACTATGTTTGCTTTCGTTCGCTAATTCTAATGCACCATCAAATGTTTGCAATGTGAAGGCTTTGGCTACCTCTTCTGTTATACCTAATTTTATTGCCGCTTTAATCATCGCTTCCATGAAGATAAAAATATAAGCAGGACCGCTACCAGAAAGAGCGGTGAACGCATTAATGTCACGTTCACTCTGTATCCAAGTGGCGATACCAAGACTAGTAAAAATTTCCTCAGCTTGCTTTCGCTGGGCTTTGGTAACAATATTGTTAGCTATCATAGGTGTTGCGCCTTTCCCTACTGCTGAAGCAATATTTGGCATCGTGCGGACGATCGCTGTGTTTGGCAAATACTGCTTAAACCAAGACAGGCTTAAGCCTGATGCAACAGAAATAACTAGGCAGTGGGCTGGTAGCTGGTCAGTATTAATAGCGGTTAATACAGCACTCATTTGTGTTGGTTTAACCGCCAGAATAAGGACGTCTGCATCGGCAATTACAGCTTGATTGTCAGAAAAGGTTTTGATTCCATCCTTGTCTACTCCTGTTGGTAGAGAAGGGGCCGCAGCACGTAGTTGGTTGACTGTATTGTGGCATAAGCCTGCTGCAATGGCCTTGGCTATATTTCCATAACCTATAAAACTAATGTTCATGTTCGTTTCCCAAATAGTGCAGTTCCTATACGTACAATAGTGCTGCCTGCATAAATTGCAGCTTGAAGATCATTGCTCATTCCCATCGACAAGGTGTCTAAGGATAGATTTAATTGCTGATTCAGCGTATTCAATAGTTCTGTTAGTCGTAAAAAAGAGCTGTATTGTAGTTGCTCATCAGTTTGTGGTTTTGGAATCAGCATTAAGCCACGTAAATGCAGGCGTGACAACGTCTGGATATAAGAGGCAGCATCTTGCACTTTATTGGGGTGGAGCCCTGATTTTGATTGTTCTTCATCAAAGTTTACTTGTAAACAAATATTAAGTGGCGGCAAAGATAAGGGGCGCGCCTTGTTTAGGTGTTGCGCGACGTTTGCACTTGAAACACTGTGCACCCAAGAAAAATGCTGAGCAATGCTCTTGGCTTTGTTGCTTTGAATCGGACCAATAAAGTGCCAACACAGGGGGAGTGCATGGAGTGTTTGTATTTTAGGTAGTGCTTCTTGCAAATAATTTTCACCGAAATCTCTTAAGCCGGCAGTATAAGCTTGCTCAATTTTTTTGCAAGACTGACCTTTACTAACTGCTAGTAATTTGACACTTCCTTGGGCTCGATGTGAAGTGGTTTCTGCCGCATGGATCAACTGATTAATATGACAAATGTTATCGATGATTATTTTATTGCCCCTTTAAGCTGACCATTAATCATTGAATGATGGCGCCCCACACACCATAAAGAATAGCTGAAAGAGCTAAAATTCCCATGATAATAATAAAAATATTGCTGTAAAATGATTTATATTTTTTCATGGCGGGTATTTTGTTAATAGCGTACATTGGCATTAAAAATAGAAAAATAGCAATAATTGGGCCACTTAGCGTTTCTATCATTTTTAGAATATTGGGATTTAACGTAGCAACTGACCAGCATGTCATTATTATAAATAGTTCAATATAAAATTTAAGTTGTTTATGAGCGACATTTTTTCCGCGGTTGTGCAATGATTTAGAGATCAAGCCTTGTAAGCCTTCACTGGCGCCTAAATAATGGCCAAAAAATGATTTGGCAATTGCAATAAAAGCAACTAATGGTGCGATATAAGCAATGAAGGGTGTTTGAAAATGATTGGCTAGATAAGACAGTATTGAAATATTTTGTTGTTTTGCTAGTGCTAAATCCTCAGGTGATAAGCTGAGTACGCAGCTGAACACAAAAAGCATCACCGTTAAAACCATCATGCTGTGGCTGTATTTTAGAATTTTCGAACTTTTTTTATCGGCGTGAATACCAAGACGTAGTTTTTGATCAATTGCGAATGAGGAAATAATTGCAGAGTGATTAAATGAGAAGACCATGACTGGTATAGCTAACCATAATGTCATGATCATGCCATGGGCTCCCTGTTCTGGATGTATCGTATGAGGATGTAACACAGCAGTATTCCAGTGAGGGATTAAATAAATCGATAACAACATTAAAATAGTTATGAATGGGTAAACGAGTATACTCATTGTTTTTATAATAATGGGTTGACCAAGACGTACAATAGCCATTAATCCGGTGATTAATATAAACGCTATCAAAGCACGGGAAGGGGCTTCCATACCCATTTGGTTGATAATAAAGCTTTGGGTAGTATTTGTAATAGCGACGCTATACATAAGCAAAATAGGGTAGATTGTAAAAAAATAAAGTAACGTCAGTAGTTTTCCTGCGGAACAACCAAAATGTTCTTCTACCACATCAGTAATATCATTTTTTATGCCAGAACCCGAAAGTACAAATCTGCATAACGCTTGATGAGAGAAATAGGTCATCGGAAATGCGAGTAGGGTCATTATAATGAGTGGCCAAATACCATTTAATCCCGCATCAATCGGAAGAAACAATGTACCTGCACCAATCGCTGTACCGTACAAACTTAATATCCACATGGTGTCTTGTTTACGATCGTTTGAAAAATCTGATTCTACTGTGGATGCTGTTATAGCTGAGTTTTGGGACATCAGTACGCTCTTTTTGAATTCAACGTGAAAACATATTCTACCACAATGCAAAATAATTGAATATAATTTGCTTTTAATGTTTTTTTAATAAAAAAAATGATCAATTTTTTTACATAAAAAGAAGGGTAGGTTTGAAAATAATTTACTTTGCTATGATAACCAAAATTAAGGATAAATGTCATCATTGCTGTAGAGCTTTTCCTGCGCTAATCTTTAAGATAATGGGTGAAAAATAAGGATAGCAACCGGTGGATATTGCTGAGCTTTTAGGATTTACCGTAAAAAATAACTCATCCGATTTGCACTTATCGGCTGGAATGCCGCCGATGATTCGTGTGGATGGTGATTTACGCAAAATAAATGTTCCTGCGCTTGAGCATAAAGATGTGATTAAAATTATTTATGACATTATGAATGACAAGCAACGCAAGGAGTTTGAGGAGCATTTAGAAACGGATTTTTCATTTGAAATTACCAATCTATCTCGTTTTCGGGTTAATGCGTTCAATCAGGCTAGAGGCGCCGGTGCAGTTTTTCGTACCATTCCATCTAAAATTCTTAGTATGGAGGATTTGCATTTACCTGAGATATTTAAGGAAATGGCCGCTTTTCCAAAAGGGTTGGTCTTAGTGACTGGACCAACTGGATCAGGAAAAAGCACCACGCTGGCGGCGATTATTGATTTTATTAATGCAAGCCGTTATGAGCATATTTT
>CAZZGV010000083.1:0-6348 GCA_964654255.1 uncultured Legionella sp.
TTTTCCTTTTTTTTGAGTAAAAAATGAATCAGATGCATCCTGTTTGTAAGTTGACAAAATTCTTGAATATTTCTCGCTGAAATGACTGTTTTGAATATCGATGTCATTCAATGAGCCATCAATACAATTATCTCTAAAACGGCTTTCAACAGGCCCAGGTTGAATTGTTATAACATTAATGCCTGAAGGCTTGAGTTCGAGGCGTAACGTATCGCTAAGGCCTTCTACAGCGTATTTTGAGGCATTGTATGCGCCACGAAAGGGAAGGCTAACTATCCCAAGTAGTGAACTAATATTGATAATACGGCCTTGTTTTTGCTGACGCATAACAGGAATAATAAGCCTTGTAAGTTCCATTAGACCAAATACATTGGTATTAAATTGCTCAACTAAAAGCTCATGGGTAATATCTTCTAGTGCCCCGATTTGTCCGTAACCCGCGTTGTTAATAAGCACATCAATTCGGCCATTGGCTTTAGTTATCGCATCAGAAAATCCTTGTGCGATTGACGTTGGATTATTGACATCCATGTGCACCGCTTCAAGCCCCAGTTTAATTAATTTCTCAACATCAGCCTGTTTTCGGCAGGAGGCAATAACATGGTGTCCACGTTTTGTTAAAGCAAATGCTGAATCATAGCCTATTCCAGAGGAGCAGCCTGTAATTAAAATAGTTTTTTGTTGCATGAGATCATTCCTATATGTCTTATAAAGTAGATATTCCTGGCAATGGTTGCTTTGGCATTACCAAATTCGGTTGTTCTAAACTAGCGATAGGGTATACGCAATAATCTCCAGCAAAATAACCACTAGGGCGATGATTGCCACTGCGGCCTAATCCACCAAAGGGAAGCGTACCTGCCGCGCCCGTGGTGGGTCTATTCCAATTAATAAGCCCAGCTTTTATCGTATGATAAAATTGATGGTAGTGCTCCTGGGTATCACTTAGTAAACCAGCTACCAGGCCATAGCGAGTTTTATTGGCCAATGTTAGGGCATGCTCAAAATTTGAATATCGATAAACCTGCACTAATGGTGCAAAAATTTCTTCATCAGGTGCTGTGGCGACATCCGTCATGTCAATAATCCCAGGTGAAAGTAATCCTGTATTTTTAACAAGCAGGGTCATTGGAACAAGCAAATGCCCCCCGGCTTGCGCCAATGACTGTTGAGATGTTAGATGTGATAAAGCATGCTGATGACTAATAACAGGCCCCATAAATGGTTCTGGTATATTTGTATAAGTACCTACTCGTAATGCTGTGGTCGCTTTGATAAATTGTTTAAGGAACTCGTCGCCGTGTGGATTATCAGCAACAAATATACGCCTTGCACAGGTGCACCTTTGGCCTGCTGTAATGAATGACGAAAGCAGGGTGTGATAGATTGCAGCTTGTATATTTTCTACTTCATCTATGATTAAAGGGTTATTACCACCCATTTCTAAGGCTAGAATAACATCTGGTCGATCACTGAAGTGTTTATTAATTTGCACACCAGCATTATAACTTCCAGTAAAGTAAACGCCCTGTAGGTCCTGATTCAAAAGAGCTTTTGCAGAAGATGTATCGCCTTGAATTCCATTGATCACGCCAGCAGGAAGCCCACTGTCATGCCAGCATTGAAAAACAAATTCAGCAACTGCTGGTGTGAGCTCACTGGGTTTGCATATTACCGTATTGCCAGCAAGGATTGCTGGGATGATGTGACTATTGCTTAAATGAGCAGGAAAATTAAACGGCCCAAGAACGGCAACTACACCGTGAGGTTTATATCGTAGAAGCGCCTGCGCTTCTGGATTTGCGATTTCTTTTTCTGCAAAGCGTTCATGGTAGGCTTGAATGGATAAGGTTGCTTTACCAATAACAGAATTAACCTCTGTGTGGGCTTCCCAAAGAGGTTTTCCAGCTTCTTTTGCAATCAACAAGGCCAATTCATTGCGTCTTTTCTCAACAATTTTAGCAAAATTCAAGATATAGTCAGCGCGGTTAGTAATAGTAAGCCGTGCCCATTTAGGCAGGGCTTGATGCGCTGCCTCGCAAGCAGTGGTTATTTCATGTTCTGTAGCATGTGTACCGTGCCATATTGTTGCGCCATTAGCTGGGTTGATTGAGGTAAATGGCGTGCCATGCCCTGTTATCCATTGTCCATTTATGTAGTGTTTTGACATGGGCATTTCCTTAATTTGTTTGTAATGCGGAAATACGCACAGAATCACCACATTTAACGTGCAATAATTCGCTGGTTAAACGCTCTAACGTACATGCTGTTTGTTCATTATTAATAATGGCTTGGCTTACCGTTGCAGAGAAGTCTAACGAGGTGTTAGCAATTAGAAACGGTTTGCTGTTTAGTTCACTAACTATATTTTCCACTGTCACGACACTGCTGGTGGTGACTGTTTTTATTGAATCTCGAGATGCTTCAATGATTGGACCTGCATCAAAAATATCAACATAATTGTTATAGTGGAAACCTTCTCGCAGTAAAATAGTCATTGCGGGCAATGTAGATTCGTGTGGTTGTCCTATCACAGCTTGTGCTGCGGGAGACAGTAGGGGAACATAAATTAAATTTCTAGGCATTAAATCAGCAATGAATTGTTTGTTTGTTGAAATAGTCAGACGATCTGCTTCTGCAAAACTCATGTGAAAAAAATGAGCTCCAATTTGATCCCAAAAAGGCGAATGACCTGTTTCATCAGAAATACCCCGCATTTCTGCAATAATGGTCGGAGAAAAGCGTTGTGGGTATTCGGCGATAAATAAAAAACGGGCCAGAGATAATAATAGCCCATTATGTTTTTTACGGTATGTGGGGTCTAAAAAAAGAGTACAGATTTCACTACTGCCTTGATTATCATTGACGGGGCTCAAAACTTCATAATCATTTCGAATATCAAGTTCATGACAAATACGGGTGCGTTTTGGTACTTTATAAGAATAAAAAGGGGTATCGAAGCCAATGCTTGATTGAATGGCTGATGTGCCTATAATTTTTCGACTATTTGGTTCTTCAAGTACAAATAAATAATATTCATTATTGGGTGACGTTAGGTTTTCCTTGAATGAATTAGCCGACCAATCCAGTCGCTCTTTAAGTAAATGAATGTCTTTGGGTAATGTGGTTAAGCCAATAACACCGCTGTTTGTTGCTAATTGATGAATAGCGAGCAAATCATCTGCGACTGCTCTGCGAAATAACATCGTGGTCATGGTATTTTTCCTTTTTGGGCGACATCGATAAGCAAAAGTGTGCTTAATGCAGCACGCTCGACCAGGCTATCAAGTAAAATAAATTCATTGGGACTATGAATATCTCCTCCACGCACGCCCAGGGTGTCGAGCACTGGAAGTCCATGGTAGGCAAGGTTATTACCATCGCAACAGCCTCCACTATCTTGCCAATCAAGGTTGAGTCCTATTTTTTTACCAAGATAGTGCGCGCGGTTAAATAAATGTTCTAATGCTGCATTAACTAGTTTTACAGGGCGGCTAAACTCACCATCTATCTCTAACGAATAGCCTTCACGTCGATGATGATTAATAATGTCTGCAATCTGTTGGCGAACCCAGCGTTCATCATCAGGGTGGCTAATTCGAATATCAAGTTTGGCAACAGCCTTATCAGGAACAACATTTAGTGCGTCCCCTCCGGCAATTTTTCCGACGTTCAGTGTAACCCCCTTGCGTTTTCCATTGAGGGCATGGATAGCAGATATGGCATCTGCCAGAAAACAAATTGCATTGTGGCCCTCATTGAACGCACGTCCAACATGAGCAGCTTTGCCTTTAGCTATCAATGTTAACTTGCCGCTGCCTCGTCGAGCTTTAGCAAGAGTCCCACTAGGTGTCATGGCTGGCTCGTATACAAACGCTGCTTGATAGTTTGCTGCGATTTCAGCTAATAGTGCGCTGGATGCAGGGGAGCCAACTTCTTCATCAGCATTGATGATGACATCCCAACCCAATTGTTGGGCGTAAGGCGATGCTTCAAAGGCCATTAATGCATGTAGCATAACAATAAGTCCGCCTTTCATATCAGCTACACCAGGACCATTGATGCAATTGTCATTAATGTACGCCAGCTTTTGGAATGGATGCGTAGCTGAATAAACAGTATCCATATG
This sequence comes from uncultured Legionella sp., assembly GCA_964654255.1. Classification (GTDB taxonomy): domain Bacteria; phylum Pseudomonadota; class Gammaproteobacteria; order Legionellales; family Legionellaceae; genus CAZYME01. Next base: position 4,130 of record CAZZGV010000083.1, read on the forward strand.
GCCACTTAACAGGGCTCGTTGTTTTATATGGGGACGTTTACGTATAAAGAGTAAATTTCCGTAGTGTTTAAGCGAGGCGTCTCCCCTCATATCAATAAATGGAATGGGGGGGATGCTGCGTGATTCTATACTGTCAGCAATGGGAGTAAAGGCCTTCTCCAATGCCAGGTGCATGGCTGCTAAACCAGGCAAATTATCAGTGCTTGAGTTAATTTCACAAAATTCATGCAGTTGAGCCACCATGGCTTGTTGGTTTGCTTGCAGTAAAGAGAGGAAATCTAGTAATGGTTTGTCATTCATTGATATCCCTTTCCAATGATTTAACAGTATATAATGGCATTTTTTTTCGGAGCATGCATGCGAAATTTTATCGAGCAAGCACACCCCCAATGGCAACCACTACTTGAACGTGCATTGGCGGTGATGGATATTGATTATCTTGAAAAATTAAAGCTAACTGATGATTGGTTGCCTGGGATTAAATCTATATTTGCTGCATTTAGCGTACCTTTATCATCTACTCGTTATATTCTTTTGGGTGAATCACCTTATCCTCGGCAACAATCAGCTAATGGTTATGCATTTTGGGATTTAGCAGTGCATTCACTTTGGAGTGAAACAGGGTTATCGAAGCAGGTTAATCGAGCTACATCGTTAAGAAATATGATTAAAATGCTTTTGCATGCTAGGGGGGATTTGTCATCAGATTTTTCGCAAGCAGCAATTGCACGATTGGATAAATCAAACTATCTGCAAACAGCTGCGCAATTGTTTGAGGCATGCATGGCGCAAGGATTTTTGTTGTTAAATGCATGCTTGGTTTATAGAGAGGGGGATGTGCCTTTTCATGCGCGTCAATGGCGGCCGTTTATGCATGATTTATTTCAACAATTGGCTGAACACAAGCCATCAGTAAAATTAGTTTTATTAGGTAAAATAGCAGATCACGTTCCTAAAACAACGCTTTCTTCTGTTCTTTTGGCCGAGCATCCTTATAATATAAGTTTTATCACCAATCCTGCGGTGATAGATTTTTTTAAACCTCTGGATTTATTAAAACATGACAACCAAAACAACAGTTGACTCGGTGGAAGTGGCTAAGTTTGCACAGCACTCTACAGCATGGTGGGACATGGAAGGACCATTAAAAACGTTGCATGATATAAATCCTGCTCGTTTGAAATTTATTCAAAATTATATTGATATTTCTAATCGATCGGTATTGGATGTTGGATGTGGTGGTGGTGTGTTGTCTGAGGGGTTAGCACGCGATGGTGCTATTGTTACAGGACTTGATGTTGAGCCTGCGGCTATCATTGCAGCACAGAAGCATGCTAAAGAGCAGAAACTAAAAATTGATTACGTATGCAGTCCGATTGAGGATTATGATAGCTCATCATTCGATGTTGTCACGTGTATGGAGATGTTAGAGCACGTAACAGAGCCGCTACTTGTTATTAAGCACTGTGCGCGCTTACTGAAGCCGGGTGGTTATCTATTTTTATCTACCATTAACCGAACAGTGAAGGCCTATGCAAGTGCTATTGTAGCAGCTGAATATCTTCTTCGACTATTACCTCGCCAAACGCATGATTTTGATAAATTTATAAAATCAAGTGAGCTAGCTGCGATGGTGAGAGCAAATGGTTTAGAGATGGTTGGGCTGTCAGGCATGGCTTACAATCCATTTACTCGAGTTGCTTCGTTAGATGACTCAATTAGCGTTAATTATTTGATGGCATGCCGGAAGTAGCTACTGCTTCCGGCGTGGTTATGTTTTATTTGGTCTGTTTTTTTTCAACATAGCGTTGTTGGTGGCGTTGATAAGCATATTTAGCTTGCTCATCGGTAACAATATCTACTTCATTACCAAATAAATCAACACGAGCTACATTGGCTTTTTGACAATTGAGGTATGCGGGTGAAGCGCTGTAATAGTTTAGCGCTTCTCGTAAAGATTTTTTGCTAAAAGGGGGAGAATCAAGACGCTCGTAGAAGTCGATAATATCGTCAAAAATACCTATTTTAAGCGGCTTCACTTCTGATGCTTTTTTTAAAAAAGCTGCCGGGAAATGTTCTGATAACCAATCTATTATTTTTAATTTTTCTTTTTTAGCAAGTTCTTGCTGTTGGTTCATAGTAGTTAATCTATAGCGATTTAATAATTAATGTAAGCTATCAAACAATATGTTGATTTGCAAACTAGAAAAATAGCCGCC
>CAZZGV010000083.1:6358-7870 GCA_964654255.1 uncultured Legionella sp.
GCTAATGTAATGAACAAAACCAGTACAAGCTTCTATCGAGTTGCCGTTCTGAACTGTTTTTCAATTTAAGCTGAACTGCTGGACATCGTTACCTCTTCAAGCTCTTGTACTATCTTACTATCGTTTAGTTTTACATCGTTCGTGCATGGCTGCTCTTGGGCTGGTTTAAAATAATACATTATTGCATATGCCAATAAAGCTAGACCTCCAGGAATCAGAAAGAATAATGGCAACCATAATGAAAGTCCTGCTTTAAAGTCATCATCCGCATTCTCAAATGTTTGTTGTTTTTCAGCTAAAACAAGGGCATTTTCTTGTACTGTTTTATTCGCTTGATGAACAACATCAATTAGATGTGGGATACTGCTGTTAATTTGTTGCTGTATTTTTGGATAATTAATGCCTGTAATATTAAATGCAGCAATTGAAGCTGCAAGAAATTGATAAAGTTGTGTTGTTAACGCATTAGCCGCCTGGGTTTTGGTTGCGTCTATAGGCGTGATGGCCATGGTTGTTGTTTGCGTATCATCAAGGCGAAACTGCATTGGCACACGAGAACCCCAATGTCTTGTAACGTCAGTATAAATTATTCCTGACTCACGATTGCCAGATGTTATACCTAGGTCTTGATGAATGACATAGTTTTCGGCGGGAAGTGTTTGGAAAACACGAGAATAATAACCACAATCGAGTGGCTCGACTCTAACACCATCTCCCTCTACTATATTTTTGTATAGATTTTCTATTCTAGTTATTTGGGTATAATAGTGTGTTTCACGAACATAATGCCAATCCCAAGCATAACAGAACGATTTATTACCACATTTACTACCGTGTCGACCATAGTAGTATTCATATCTATATGCTAATTCAGACCAGCTTTTTTCTTGGGATTGCTGTTGATACGTTCGGGTATCAGCTGTAAAGTTCACATCCCAAATTAAGCTTAGTCTGTCTGTTGCAGAAAGAGTTGAAGAACCATTTATACGTTGTTGAAAGTTGCTCATTCGATTATTAAAACCTCGGTAATCATTTATAGCGCAATCTAAATCAATAACGCGTTGTTTTGCTTCATCAAGATTGTCATTAGCAGATCCAAAATCTTTTAATGCAGCATTATAATTACCAGTTGCTTCATTTAGGTCGCTTTTACTATTATGTTTTTGATTACTTAAGGTAGCTAATTTTAAACAGGTGGGAATTAATAAAATAAATGTACCTGCGGCCCAAGTACTAACTACAACTTTTTTCGGATCGGTAAAAAACGAAGATTCCTTGGTAGATGAAAAAAAACCAGGCATAAAAAATCCATTGTTAGGCTAAAAAAACAATTTATGTATTTTTTATTTTTATGTCAATAAGATAGTGTCATTAAGTAATAGACGTTTGCTTAGATCAAACCATCTTAGAAAAGCCCAAGAGATTTCTCAATATCCTTTAAGATTTTAGAGGTAACACATCCATGACAAAATTTAACTTATTGAAAAATAATGAATTTTTTTATGTCGGCTT
>CAZZGV010000084.1:0-7713 GCA_964654255.1 uncultured Legionella sp.
TGAACGCCTCACCTAATTTATAAAAAAACACAAAACATAATAAAGCAACTACGCCCTGCCGTGATAAAAGTTCTTTAATCGGTCCGATAAATGTTTGTGTTAAATTTATATCATTAGGCGTTTGCAGCGATGGCTCAGGACTGCATAATGTCGCTACAATGCCAAAAAGCATTAAAAACCCCATACTTCGATAAGCTATTGCCCATCCAAAATGCTGAGCAACAATTAAAGCCACACCACCAGCCACCAATAATGCCAAACGGTAACCAAAAACGGCTAATGATGCGCCCAATGCATGCTCATTTTGTGGTAAATATTCGGTACGATGCGCATCAATTGCCACATCTTGCGTTGCAGAAAAGCACGCTAGAAGAAAAGCAAATGCCGCCATTAAATAAGGAGATGTCGTAGGCGAGAACCACGCCATTAGATTAAATCCAATCAATAAAAAAACCTGCATTACCACTATCCAACTTCGGCGTTTACCCAATGGTAGTAACGAGTATCGATCTAAAAGCGGTCCCCATACAATGCGATAAATATAAGGTAAGCTTACAAGACTTAATGCGCCAGTCGCTAAAATAGACATACCCGCATCAGCAAACCATGCTTGCAGTGTGCTGCTAATCAGGGCCAACGGAAGTCCTGACGAAAACCCTAAAATAAAAATAATGAGCAGGCGTTTATTCATCATGAGGATTTTTCATAAAGGTAGGATGTTTTGGCATGCTGCTCTCCAACTTGCAATGATAATAAGTTACATCGAGCAGCATAACAATAGTGCTTCATCTAAATAACAATGTCCCCGTTCCTACTTAAGAAAAAAGGGAAACATTCGCTATTTTTTTACAGAAATTAAATGGATATTAAAAATTAATGTTTCATTTGGTCCAATAGGTCCACCAACGCTACGTGAGCCGTAAGCTAAATTAGACGGAACATAAATTTCCCAAGTAGAGCCAGCAGGCATCAATTGCAATGCTTCTGTCCAACCAGGAATAACCTGTGAAAGTTTAAACGTTGCAGGTTTACCTGATTTATCAGTGCTATCAAATACTTCACCACTAATTAATCGACCAGTATACTCGACAGTAACAGTATCTTCTTTACCAGGTTTTTGACCTGTTCCTGCAGTAATGATTTTATACTGCAAACCATCGGCTAGTGTTACTACATCTTTTTTAGCTTTGTTTTGAGCTAAAAATGCTTCACCTTTAGATTTGTTCTCCTCCGCTTTTTTATTAAAATCAGCGCTGCGCTTCGCCATTAAATCTTTTTGAAATTTTGTGAGAACATCTTTCATTTGCTCATCTGTTAATAACAACGTTCCACCGCTCATGCCATCTTGAATACCTTTAGCCATTACCGTTGGATTAACATCAATGCCTTGTCGTTTAAAATTTTTACCTAAATCCGAACCAATACTGTATGACAGCTTATCGACATCCGTGTTTAATGGAATGTCGGTTGCAGCGATTGCTGTTGACATTGCTAAACTCACCGCAACAGCTACCAGTTTGATCTTCATAACAATCCCCTTAATCTCTTAAATAAAAGCTTGTCTGCAAAAACGCCCAGTCATTCTGCCTAAATTCACTACGAATTACTAGTGCTCATACCATCTATAGGATAGAGTCAGCCTGCAAGGTTTGTTAAGATAGCCTATTAACTATCAATAAAATGAATAATGATGCTAAATCCAACACCAGTGCTCACGGTAAGCCAACTTAATCGACAGGTACGTTCATGGCTTGAACATGAAATGGGCACTATCCTTGTCGAAGGTGAAATTTCAAATTTAAGCAAACCTGCCTCTGGTCATGTTTATTTCACTCTCAAAGATGCAACAGCGCAGTTACGCTGTGTATATTTTCGTAACCGCCATGACAACACACAAGATTTCCAAAATGGACAACAAGTGCGCGCACAAGGCAACCTAAGCCTATACGAAGCGCGCGGTGATTATCAACTAATTGTTGAACAACTCCATGAAGCAGGAGAAGGTGATTTATATCGGCAATTTGAATTATTAAAAGCGAAACTTGCTGCGTTAGGATTATTTGATCCCGCACGTAAAAAACCATTACCACGTTTTCCAGAGTGTATTGGTGTCATCACATCAGCTAGTGGAGCCGCTTTGCGCGATATCACCACCACATTAGGCCGCCGCTTTCCATTTGCACACGTTGTTGTCTATGCTAGCGAAGTTCAAGGCAAGCAAGCAGCACAGCAGTTAACAAAAGCGCTCAACCTAGCTAACCACGATAAACGATGTGATGTGCTTATCTTAGCCCGTGGAGGCGGTAGCATTGAGGATTTATGGGCATTCAATGATGAATATTTAGCCCATGCCATTGCTAACAGCCGCATTCCTATCGTTTCTGGTGTTGGCCACGAAACGGATTTCACAATTGCTGATTTTGTTGCCGACTTACGAGCAGCAACACCCACAGCCGCAGCGGAGGCTGTCACACCTAATATGGTAGATGTTGTAGCTTTTTTTCAAACCTATGAAACACGGCTTCTTAGAGCTATCCATCGATTTATACAACATCAACAATTGCTACTTCAACATCAAACACAAAAACTAACTTCGCCAAGGCAATTAATCAGCGCCTATTGGCAATCATTGGATTTTTTAAGAAATCACTTACAACATGCATTACAAAAATTATTTGCTCAAAAAAGACAGTCACTTCACGCAATAAATAATCGTTTAGATGCTAAAAATCCTGTTATTTTACTGCAAAAAGCAACCACTACGTTACAATCCTTAGAACATGCCCTATTCCACCAAGTATCTATAAAAATTAATAAACTTAAGCAAGAATTTACAAATCAACTTGCCACCCTGCATGCAGTCAGTCCACTAGCTACATTAGACAGAGGCTACGCTATTGCAACCTGCAACCATAAGATAGTCATCGACAGCCAATCAGTTAGCATAGGCGATACAATTAATATTCGTCTAGCAAAAGGCCAGCTAGTAAGTAAAATTATTAGCAAAGAGGATAATAAACAGGTTCTGCATCATGATTGAACAACTTTATACTAGTTTAGCGCTGATCATTACACAAACGCAGATGAACGCACGCTATTTAGCGTTTATTTTAATTATCCCGTGGAGTATTTTTTTCATCAGCAATTTAATGGGTAAACGTCTTTTAGTACTAGGCATTAGTCCACGACGCTGGTATGGGTTACCGGGCATTATATTTGCGCCTTTATTGCACGCTAATTTTAACCACATTTTTTTTAACTCTATTCCTTTACTCGTTTTAAGTAATTTTCTCCTAATCCATGGACTTGGTTATTTCTTGCTTGTAACGCTCTACATAACACTGCTTAGTGGATGTCTAGTATGGTGCTTTGGTAAACCCGGGGTTCATCTTGGTGCTAGTGGATTAATTACTGGCTATTGGGCACTATTGGTTGCTGATATTTACCAACAAGGAACCCTGACCGCTATTATTCTTGGCCTCTTAAGCCTTTATTATTTTGCCGGTATTTTTTTAGGGATCTTCCCAGGGAGAAAAGGTGTTTCGTGGGAAGGGCATTTGTTTGGCCTAATCGCGGGGATTATAGTCGGCTATTGTTTACACCTGGCAAATGCATGAATACTGAAATAAAGGCGTTTTTGTAGTATATCATTGGCGTATTACGCTGGAATTATAAATGAACGGTTTAATAATAGGGACGTATGAAAACAATTACAGCTAAAGCATTAAAAAAACGACTGGATAACGACGAAATTTTTCTCATCGATGTGAGGGAACCCGCAGAACATAAAACTGAATGTATTGAGGGTGCGTGCCTCATACCACTTAACGAACTTACCATCGAAAAATTGCCCTCAATAAAAAGGCCTATAGTAATTCACTGCCAATCTGGAAACAGAAGTGCTGATGCGTGTGCAAAGCTTTTAGCAGCCGAACCATATTTAGAGGTATATTCTCTTGATGGTGGCATTATTGCATGGCAAAAGGCAGGCTTTAATATTAAAAAATCAGGATCTAATGTATTACCTCTTGATAGACAAACACAAATAGCGGTTGGTGCTATTGCATTTTTAGGAACAATCTTCGGGACATTCATAAATCCGATTTTTTTCATTTTTCCATGCTTCATGGGGGCCGGACTGATGTTTGCAGGTTTTACTGGATGGTGCGGCATGGCAAAGCTTATCGCAAAAATGCCATGGAATAGATGAATATGGAGTTTATCGGCTACATTGCTTTAGGGATGATGGGCATTACTTTAGGCGTTATTGGTGCTGGCGGATCAATTCTTACCATTCCTATTCTGGTTTATTTGCTTGGTATCCCAATACGTTTAGCGACTAATTACTCTCTTGTTATAGTTGGGGCCAGTGCTCTTGTAGCTGCGATTTGTTACCGACATCATATTCTTTTTACAAAAGCCATACCGTTCTTGATACCTTCTGTTCTAGGTGTTTTTGCCACACGGCACTTTATAATTCCAAATTTACCTCACTCCGTAGGCTCGATCTCAATCGATAAAATATTGATTGTTTTGCTGCTTATTTTCATGGGGTTTGCCGGTTATTTCATGATAAGAAACACGACTACAAATGCTCAAATTAATTCTAAAGCCACTCAGAATACGAAGGTTATTTTCATAGGCCTAAACTTGGGTATAATTATGGGTCTTCTTGGTGCTGGCGGTGGATTTTTAATTATCCCAACACTTGTGCTCCTCATGGGGTTTAGCATGCAAGAAGCAGTACCTACCTCATTATTCATTATTACGATAAACTCATTTATTGGATTTGCCGCAGATAAATATTATCTACTGTCTTTTGATTGGATCCATTTAGTAAACTATTTGGCTTGTGCTCTTTTAGGTATGTTTATAGGACTATACATTGCAAAATTTATTAAGGGCGAATATTTAAAAAAAGTATTTGGATATTTTGTATGGATTATTGGAATATCAATATTGATAAAAGAATTTATTGTATAAACATGAGGCTATCATATGGCAATCACTATTAAAACTTTTTTTGATTCAGACACCGCAACGTTTACACACATTGTCAGTGACCAAAGTACAGGAAAAGCAGCCATTATCGATTCTGTTCTCAACTTTGATCAATATTCAGGACGTGCGACGACAACATCTGCTGATCAAGTGATTACTTACATCGAAGAACAAAAATTTACTGTGGAATTGATTCTGGATACTCATATTCATGCTGATCACATTACAGCGTCCCATTATTTAAAAGAAAAACTCGGTGGTAAAATTGGTATCGGTGCAAAAATCAAAGATGTGCTGGCCCTATGGGTACCAATATTCAACACAACAAATGATACACCTCTTGATGCATCTCAATTTGATTATTTATTTGAAGACGGGGATATTTTGAAACTCGGCAATGTCGAAGTAAAGGTACTCCATACACCAGGCCATACCCCTGCATGCTTAAGTTACCTTATTGAAGATACGATTTTCGTGGGTGATACTATTTTTATGCCTGATTTGGGTACTGCACGAACCGATTTCCCAGGTGGAAGTGCAGCAACCATGTTCGATTCTATAAGAAAAATATTAAGCCTACCAAATGCTACAAAAATATTTATGTGCCATGATTATCCCCCTGAAGGACGCAATATTGAATGGGTTACAACGGTACAATATCAAAAGGAAAGAAATGTTCTTATTCATGACGGAATCTCGAAAGATGAATATGTCACCTTACGCAACAAGCGCGATCAAGGAAAAGCCGTTCCAAAGCTATTACTTCCCTCTATACAAGCGAATTTAAGAGCAGGTACTTTTGGTACCCCAGAAGACAATAATGTTATGTACGTCAAAATCCCGGTGAATCAAATATAGATACACAAGCCACCCTAATTACGATCAATTTGAGCCCCCATGATTTTACCCCGAGTTTTTGTCATGTGCAGAGTGATTGTTTAAGATAAAATGAAATAGCACTTTATTTTATTGTATACTCGCTGTCCTAAAACTATTTCTGTATTCGTGATCCAATGGCTAATCCTATTCTTCTTCCCTCAAAAATTGATTCCAAACAAACGTGGGGCCAATTGTATGGCAGCAGTTTACCGCTAGCTTTGGCAGAGTACTGCCAAAATACGCCTGGGGTAAAGTTACTCATTGCACCCGATAATTTATCCGCAACGCAATTATTAGATGAACTCCAATTTTTTATTGGCGAAAAGAATAACCAAGACATTCTACTTTTCCCTGACTGGGAAACATTGCCCTATGATCGATTTTCTCCACATCAAGATATTATTTCCGAGCGCTTATATACGCTAAGCCGCCTACAGCAAACCACGAATGCTATTGTTATCAGTGCAGTAAGTACATTGATGCATCGATTATGTCCCCCGCAATTTATAACCAAACATGGCCTTGTTCTTTCTCAAGGGCAAACCATACACATTGAGCAATTTAGACAACAATTAGAACAAGCGGGATACCATTGTGTTAATAAGGTTCTAGAGCATGGTGAATTTGCTGTGCGTGGATCCATTATTGATCTCTATCCGATGGGAAGCCCTTTACCATTTCGTATTGAATTATTTGATGATGTCGTCGATAGCTTGCGTCGTTTTGATCCAGAAAATCAACGAACCATTGAGAAAATTGAACGCATTCAAGTATTGCCAGCCCGAGAGTTCCCATTAAACGAACAAAGTATTGCATTATTTCGACGCTCATTTAGGGAGCTATTTTCAGGTAATCCAAGTCAGTGCCATATTTATGAGGCAGTGAGCGAAGGCCAGTTTCCTAGCGGGATTGAATATTATCTGCCTTTGTTTTTTGAAAAAACCGCTACTTTTTTTGATTATCTACCAGAAAATGCATCCATATGCCTGATTGAGGCAATATATGAACAAGCTGAACAATTTTGGTTAGAGCTCAGTGCGCGCTACGAACAGCGTAGCTATGATATTTCCTACCCCGTACTTGCGCCGCAACGTTGCTTTTTAACACCGACTGAAATAATGACACTTGCTAATCAATATCAGCAATTACGTGTTTATCATAAACCTATTGAAAAAAAAGGTGCTGTATTTAATTTTAATGTCGATAAAGCCCCCGCTCTCCCCATTGACAGACATGCCACACAGCCTTTGTCACAGTTGTGCGCTTACATGTCCAATAAAGATCATCGATATTTATTGGTTGTAGAAAGTGCTGGGCGACGCGAAGTATTGCTTGATCTACTGAAGCCAAATAACGTAAGTCCAAAAACGCAGTCTTCATGGTCTGCATTTCTTGAGGATGATGCACCAATAAGCATCACCACAGGGCCATTGATTTATGGAACTGAATTACATGAACAATCGATATCTATCATTGTTGAAGCGCAGCTATTTGGTGAGCAATCGATCCCACAACGGCGAAGCACTCAAAAATCTATCGACCCTGATCTCATTATTCGAGATTTAGCAGAGTTGACCATTGGTGCCCCTGTTGTGCATTTACAATTTGGCGTGGGTCGATACCAAGGATTGCAATACATTGACAACAATGGCAATGCGAATGAATTTTTAGTGTTAGCGTATGCAGGCGAGGATAAAATATATGTCCCTGTTACCGCATTAAATTTTATCAGCCGTTACACTGGCGCTGATGCGGAACACGCCCCTCTGCATCGACTGGGCAGTGACCAATGGCAAAAAGAAAAGAAAAAAGCGGCTGAAAAAATTCATGATG
>CAZZGV010000085.1:0-7686 GCA_964654255.1 uncultured Legionella sp.
GTCATGGTGTTTTTTTTTACATCAGAGTCAATTAGCTGCTTACCACCAAAGTCCTCTTCTCGAGAAAAAATTACTCGCATACCATGCAATACACATAAATGTGTATAAACAGCCCCTATATCAATAACAGCTATATTTTTCTTTTCACCGCCGGCTGGTAGATCATCTTTCAACAGCTGTACCGCCCGCTCTACAGCATACGACTCCACGTCTATAACTTTCGGCTCAAGGCCCGCTCGAGTAATAACTTCAGCGCGATTACTAACATTTTCAGCTCTTGATGCAACAATTAATACGTCAATCATAGCCGAATTTTTAGATGAAGGACCCACAACGTTAAAATCAATATTAATTTCATCTATGGGGTATGGGATATATTTATCAGCCTCGCTAACAACCAGCTCCTCAATTTCTTGCTCACTCAAGCCCGAATTGATTTGAATAATTTTGCTAATAGCGCAAGAATCTGGCACAGCGCAAGCAACTTGCTTGCACGAAAAATGTGAGGTGTTTATAAGTTTTTTTATAGTATTGGCGACGGCATCAATATCCTTTATAACATTCCCTTCCATAGCATGCTCAGGCAATACAGCATTACCATAGTTTTCAATACAATAGTCATCGCCCTTTAAAGAAAGTTCCAAAATCTTTACAGATGTAGAGCTGATATCTATACCGAGTATTGAACGATGCTTAGATTTAAATAAATTGAGCACGTGTTACATCTCCTTGTATAGTTTTTTACATACTCTTGCAACTTTCCATAACTGCCGATTGATATTAACGTAACTTTTTAAAAATTGGAATTTATATAGATTAGAGTTGCAACCTATTTAATTTTTTGAAAAATCTAGACTTAACATAACATTGCATTACCTCACGCTCTATTCCATAATCCCCGCAAGCAAATGAGGTGAAATATAGATATGACTGCATCCATCATTGATGGCAACTATGTTGCCACTGAATTGAAAAAGAAAATAAAACAGTCTGTATTTGCACATAGATCACAAGGCCACAGGGTGCCAGGCCTTGCTGTTGTCATTCTAGGGGAAGATCCCGCGTCGCGAATTTATGTTAATCATAAGCGAAGCGCTTGTAACGACGTTGGCATCCGTTCTTATGCACACGACCTCCCAGCAACAACAACTGAATCAGAACTTTTAATGCTCATTGACACCCTAAACAAGAATAAGGATGTTGATGGTATCCTGGTGCAATTGCCCTTGCCTTCTCATATTAACACCAGCACTATTATAGAGCGCATCGATCCAACCAAAGATGTAGACGGGTTTCATCCCTACAATCTGGGTCGACTAGCGCAAGGCAACCCACTACTTAGACCCTGCACACCCTACGGCGTTATGCAATTATTCAAGCATTACCAACTCACGGTAGCAGGCAAACATGCTGTAGTAGTGGGCGCGTCGAATATCGTTGGTCGCCCAATGGCACTCGAATTATTATTGGCTAAGGCAACGGTAACCGTGTGTCATCGCGGAACACAGCAATTAGAAAAACACATACACATGGCTGATTGCATTGTGGTAGCAACTGGTGTTTACGATGTGGTAAAACCACATTGGTTACATGATGAGCAAATTATAATTGATGTAGGCATGCATCGCAGCATTAACGGAACGCTTCACGGCGATATGAATTTTAATGAAGCACGAAAAAACGTTAAGTGGATAACCCCGGTTCCTGGCGGCATTGGGCCAATGACTATCTGCACATTATTGCAAAATACACTGTTAGCAGCAGGTATTCCCCAATAAGATGCTAGCTGCGATCTATATCATCCCAATCAAATTCACCATCAAACTCATCCTCAAGCTCTTCTTTTAAACGTTTGCGCTCAAGACGCTCTTCTAGCATTTGTCGTACCCGCTTCTTATGGTTTAGCTCTTCAGGATCTTCTTCATAACTAAAATCAGAAAAAGAGTGGCTATCATCATAGTCTTTGTGTAATCCCATCATTGTCCCCATTTTTTCTCTTAAACAAAGTATAGTGCAAATTTTTATTCGCAATCAGGATAACAACACTTTATCATTACAGATCACTTTATCTTTACAAGTCTATATGCTCAGTTATCAACATGGTTACCATGCAGGCGGTTTTGCTGACGTTGTCAAACACATAACCCTAACCCGCCTACTCTCATACATGGTCAGTAAAGACAAACCTATGCTTTACTTAGAAACACATTCAGGAAAAGGTCTATATGATTTACATGACAAACAAACGTTAAAAACCGGTGAAGCAGCTCAAGGCATTGATCTTATATGGCAGCAACGAAAAAAATTACCGGCTGTTTTTTTGCCTTATATTCAACAAATTGAACAATTAAATACAGGTAATAACATACGCTATTATCCCGGCTCACCCTCAATTGCTTTACACCATCTTCGAAAACAAGACAGGCTAATTTTATGTGAATTGCATCCAGGGGAATTTGAGCATTTGAAGCAGTTACCTAAAATGGGGAAACGTGTTTTTTATAAAAATGATAATGGATTAGACATGTTAAATGCCACAATGCCGCCCATTGAACGACGTGGATTAATGTTTCTTGATCCATCATATGAAATAAAAACTGAATATCGTCATATCCCTGAAGCATTAAAAATAGCTTATCGTCGATTTGAAACCGGTGTTTATTGCCTTTGGTATCCCTTAGTGGATAACAAACTTCACTCGCAACTTCTTCGAGGATTGGAAGGCATTGATGCGCCGAACAATTTACGCATAGAATTTTCCTTAAGCAATACGCATAAAGGTGGAATGACGGGCTGTGGATTATGGATTATCAATCCACCTTATATTCTTCAATCTGAAATAAAATCAGCATTGGATGTATTACGCACGGTATTTAATCCCAGTAGCTCATTCTATCTTATAGAACATTAGGAGCAGGTTATGACCATTATCGCCCTAAACGCTTTCAATGATAATTATATATGGGCGATTGTAAACGAACAAACGCATAGCCTGACCTGTGTTGATCCAGGCAATGCCGAACCGGTATTAATATATGCCAAGAATAATAAGTTAAAACTTAATAATATTCTTATAACTCATCATCATGACGACCACACAGGAGGCATCGCTGAGTTATTACGGAACTATCCTGCAACACACGTTTATGGACCGATTGACGCAAGACTTCCGCTCGTAAATAACACTGTACGGGACGAGGATATTGTCCACATTGATAGTCTTGCATTTCGAGTACTCAGTACACCTGGCCATACTAGCTCGCATATCTGCTATCAAGAACCAAACAAAGGTTGGTTATTTTGTGGAGACACTCTATTTTCAGCAGGCTGTGGCCGCGTATTCGACGGAACAATCGAACAGCTGCATCATTCTATAATGTTATTAAAAAACTTACCGAAAGACACCAAAGTATACTGTGGACACGAATATACTCGGCAAAATCTACGCTTTGCCTCAACCATTGAACCAAAAAACCAAACCATCCAGTCCTATCTAACACATTTACAAGAAAAACCAAATCAGTGCTCATTGCCTTCTACTATTGCTCTTGAGAAAAAAATTAACCCTTTTATGCGCACACATTCATCTGCAGTAAAAGAATTTGCTCATAAGCAAGGACTCCAATCACATAACTCCCTAACCATTTTTCAATTATTACGCGAAAAGAAAAATACATTTAATTGAGATTAAGATAGCGCTATAAAGAAGACCGGTAAAAATAGTTTCTTGATTGTTATTTTTTTAGTAGACTGCTAGACCTATGATAAATAAAGTTGTTACGTTGAAGTTTAAGTCGCGGATTATATCTTGCCTCTTTTTTATTCTGGCAACCTATTTGCATATCACTACGGCACACCCCGCACCCAACGTTTGGGATGTTTTACGTGGTCAATTTTCACTTGATCATGCTGCTACCCAACCCGCTGTACAAAACCAAATTCACTGGATCATTTCGCATCCAAGTTATATACAAAAATTAGCCCGTCAATCAGAGCCTTATATTTATCATATTGTCACTCAAATTAAAAAGCGCAAAATGCCCGGTGAAATTGCTTTAATTCCCATGATAGAAAGTTCGTATGACCCTTTTGCTTATTCAGGTGTCGGCGCTGCAGGTTTATGGCAGCTGATGCCAGGAACAGGAACTGACTTAGGTCTAAAACAAGATTGGTGGTTTGACGGAAGACGTAGTATTCGCCCTTCTACTGATGCAGCACTTAGTTATTTATCGTATTTACATAGTTTTTTTAATAACGATTGGATTCTTGCCTTTGCAGCCTACGACGCAGGTGAAGGTGCTATCGCTCGTATTATAAAAAATAGTGGCTATACAGGACGAAAAATCAATTTTTGGTCATTAAGTGTTCCTCAAGAAACAAGCGCCTATATTCCACGTTTGCTCGCACTGGCTGAAGTCATTCAAAACCCTGAACGGTATCACCTAACATTGCCTGACATTCCACATCTACCTTATTTTCAAGAAGTCAATATTGGTAGTCAGATTGATCTTAATCATGCCGCAAAATTAGCCGGCATCTCTTATAGAGACCTAATCAAATTAAATCCTGGCTTTAATCATTGGGCTACAGCCCCCTATTTACCATATAAGCTGCTTATTCCTACCAACAAAGTGGATAGTTTCACTCGAAATTTAGCCAATGTCCCAATCAGTGAGCGCGTGAGCTGGACACGCCATAAAGTTAGCGCAGGAGACAGCTTGGTTCTTATTGCTCAAAAATACCACACCACAGTAAATTTGATTAAAGAATTAAATCAATTAAAATCATCGTCTGTTCAAAATGGCCAATACGTCCTTATCCCTAGCAGTAGCAACACACCCGTACCTATAAAAAGTACCGTATCTGCCCCTGTGCAATACCAACATTTTACTAATGCGAAGCAGTATAAGGTTATTCATATCGTACAAAAAAATGAATCCTATCAACATCTAGAAAAAAAATATGGCGTGACGGCGGCAGAGATTCAAACATGGAATCAATTAAACACCAAAGATCCACTAAATAATGGTCAACAACTGATAATTTGGAAACGCGCACCAAGGCCGGCTCGCATTTACACCGTAAAAACAGGCGACAGCCTTAATACCATTGCAAAACAAAATAACACCAGCCCGCTCGCTTTAGTTCAGTTAAATCCCGATTTAAAAATTCACAAACTTCGAACAGGTCAACTTATTAGAATAGGATAAAACCCACCATTGCTTTATAGCTTGCAAGTTACATTAAAATCATGTGTTATACTTAACATACGATTTACTAATTAATATTCTAATGAAATTACTCTTTGATTTTTTCCCCATCGTACTTTTTTTTATATGCTATAAATTTTTTGGCATATACACGGCAACGGCTGTTGCAATAGCGGCTTCCGTGGCGCAAGTTATTTTTTACAGATTAAAACACCAACATTATGAAAAAATGCATTTGATTAGTATGGCACTTATCACGATTTTAGGCGGCGCTACATTATTCTTCCATAATCCTTGGTTTATAAAATGGAAACCCACAGGAATTTATTGGCTATCCTCTGTGGTTTTTATTGGCTCTACATTTATTGGAAAAAAACCATTAATTCAAAAAATGATGGATGGAAATATTAGTTTGCCGACCCAAATTTGGAACCGTTTAAATATAGCCTGGGCATTATTTTTTATAGTCATGGGAGCATTAAATCTCTACGTTGCTTATCACTATGACACCGATTTTTGGGTTAATTTTAAATTATTTGGCGGTGCTGGCTTTACGCTACTCTTTGTATTTTTCCAGGCTCTTTATTTAACAAGACATGTTGTAGAAAAAGACTTGGGAAAGCCGTCATCTGGAGCCCCGCGCCTATAACCATTTAAGGAGCAAAAATGAGATTGCTACTGGTTGAAGACGATGAATTACTAGGAGACGCCGTTAAAACAGGCCTCACCCAATTTGGTTATATTGTTGATTGGCTAAAAGATGGTGAAGCTGCTCGTGCAGCGCTTAAATCTGAATCTTTTGAGCTGATTATTCTAGATTTGGGATTACCTAAACTATCTGGAATCAATCTATTGCAATCCATCCGACACGATGGAAATACAACACCCGTTATTATTCTAACGGCACGAGAGTCCGTCGAGAGCAGGGTCAAAGGCCTTGATTGCGGCGCTGATGACTACATTATTAAACCTTTTGATTTAAATGAACTCAGCGCACGCATTCGGGCCTTAATTAGACGTTCTCAAGGACGTGCAGATACAACATTGCAATATCGCAATGTTACTCTTGACCCGTCAGCACATTCAGTCATGGTCGATGACGTGCTTATCAATGTACCTCGTCGAGAATTTTCTTTATTACAAAAATTATTAGAAAACAGCGGCCATGTTTTATCACGAGAACAACTAATGCAAAGCATTTATGGTTGGGATGAAGATGTTGATAGTAATGCATTGGAAGTTCATATTCACAATCTGCGTAAAAAACTAAACGCCAATTACATTAGAACCATTCGAGGGGTGGGTTATATGGCAGAAAAAAATGAAGGCACATCCGGATCGTGAAATCCTCAATTCGAAAGTTTTTATTAATTAACCTATTATTGGCAATTACAATTACCACTACCTTAACGGCTATTGGTAACTATTACTTAGACCAAAAAGATATTCAGGAACACCTTGATACATTAATGGCCATTTCGGCATTGTCCTATCAAGCTTTATTAGGTGATGATTTACACCAACGACCACTTCTTAAAATCCAAGACACACTTGAAACCATCCCCCAAAAAGTCGAGACCTATTATCAGCGCCCTTTGCTAGAAGATGAACCACAGGAACACTATCTGGACAAATTCAACTTTCAAGTATGGACAGATGGTGGGCGCTTATTATTACACTCGTCTAACGCCCCTAAAATTCCCCTAACAGCAGATAAGGATGGTTTTAGTGACAAATGGATAGGTCAACAGAAATGGCGTGTATTTACCGCCTACAATAATAAAGCAGGGATACGAACTGTACTAGCTGAGCGCTATGATACTCGCAACGAACTAGGGCATCGGATCGCACAAGACGATCTGTATATTATGTTACTTACATTTCCACTATCAGGTTTGCTTATTTGGATTATCATTGGTAGGGGCTTAGATAGCTTGGATCGCGTCGCCCAAGAAGTAGCCAATAGAGCCCCAAGTCACTTAGAGCCAGTGAACATCACAGAGGTTCCGGAAGAAATTAAACCGGTACTTGATGAGTTAAACAAACTCTTCTTTCGCTTAAAAGAAGGTTTTGAACGCGAGAAACGCTTTGCAGCAGATGCCGCACACGAACTACGCACACCACTTGCAGCACTTAAAGCGCAAGCACAAGTCGCTTTAAATACTAATGTTGTTGAGAAAAAAAATATTGCATTACAAAAATTAATAGCGAGCGTAAATCGTAGTACTCATATCGTTCAACAATTACTAACCATGAGCAAATTAGTGCCTGAAGCCGCTGGCATTAATGATCTTGATGAAGTAAACCTGCAACGTATTACGCGTGAAGTATTGGCTATGTTAGCGCCCACTGCAGTAGAAAAACACATTGAACTAGAGTTTGAACCAGATGAACGTACACCAGTGATTTCCGGGAACCCTACGGCACTTAGCATTCTCATTCGTAATTTAGTCGATAATGCAATTCGATATTGCAA
>CAZZGV010000086.1:0-7683 GCA_964654255.1 uncultured Legionella sp.
TGTAAAAAAATCTGCAATGTCCCAAAATGGTTTTTTAATTTTGCGAGCAAACAAGAGCAGCGCAATCAAAACCCCCACCAGGCCGCCATGGAAGGACATCCCGCCCTCCCAAAGTTTGAAGAGTATCCACGGGGTTTGTATAAATTGTTCTGTATTGTAAAACAACATGTAGCCTAGTCTGCCGCCAAGAATCACGCCCAGCGCTGAATAAAATATCAGATCACTGATTTGTTCGTTAGTCCAGTTAAGTTGATAATGCTTTACTCGCCAATGCGCTAAGAGCCACGCAAGAAGAAAGCCCAGCATATACATCAAGCCGTACCAATGTACATGCAACGGGCCGACTGAAAAGGCGACTGGATTAATGTAGGGGTAAACTAGCATGGATTTTTCCTCAATCTATCTGTTCTAACATGAAACTATGATTTTCCTGCTCTTATTAAATTACCTAAGCCTTGATCTTCTAAGGTTTTTTGTAAATACAAACGAATCTCTGCTGGATGCTCAAGTTCTAATACATCACTCAGTGCTTTGCGCGTGCTAGCGATAGAAAGATTGCGAATCACCCATTTTATGCGTGGCAAGCTTGAGGAGTTCATGCTGAAGGTATCAAAGCCCATGGCTAATAATAAAATAACCGCCAAGGGATCGCTCGCCATTTCACCGCAGATACTGACCTCAATACCCGCCGCATGACCACCTTCAACAATTTTTAATAAGGCATTGAGCATGGCCGGATGTAAAGAATCATAAAGGCCGGCCACACGAGCATTATTGCGGTCAACGGCTAATAGGTATTGTGTTAAATCATTACTACCCACAGAAAGAAAGTCAACACGTCGGGCCAGTTCGCGCGCTTGGTATACCGCGGCCGGTACTTCAATCATAACGCCAACGCGCGGCTTATCAATGATACAGCCTTCTTCTAGTAATTCAGCATACGCTTTATCGATTAGATAACAGGCTTCGTCGACTTCACTAAGCGACGTGATCATGGGTAGCATAATGCGTAGATTGTTAAGCTCTTCATTGGCGCGCATCATGGCGCGGACTTGTAACAAAAATACATCGGGATGATCAAGTGTGACTCGGATTCCTCGCCAACCAAGATAAGGGTTGTCTTCTTCTACCGGAAAATAAGGCAGCACTTTATCTCCGCCAATATCTAGGGTGCGCATGGTCACTGGACGTGGCGCAAACGCTTTTAGAATTTGCCGATAGATGATGTATTGCTCATCTTCCGAAGGAAAGCGATCGCGGCTCATGAACGGAATTTCTGAGCGATAAAGCCCCACACCTTCAGCGCCGACGCTCATGGATAAACCGGAGTCCATTGCAAGCCCTGTATTAACTTGCAGCGATACGCGATAACTATCTGTGGTTTCTGCGGGTTTATCACGCAGGCTTTCTAGGCTTTCGTTGAGCTTATCTTCTTCTTGGATTAGCTGTTTATATTCGGCAAGCAATGTTTTTGATGGTGAAATAAACACATGGCCATAATACCCATCAACAATGATTGCTCGGCGTGATAGTTGTTCTAATTTTAGGCCGCGCACACCCATAACAGCAGGCACCCCTAATGCACGGGCTAAAATGGCCACATGAGAATTATTTGCGCCTTTTGCGGAGACCAAGCCTGCTAATTGTCCCTCAGGAACTTCAGCAAGGGCTGCTGCAGTGATTTCGTCACCAACTAGAATAGTACGCCGCGGGTAATCAATTTCCTCTTGCTGTGACGACTGTAGCTCGGCCAGAACTCGTCGACCGATGTCACGAAAATCACTTGCCCGCTCACGTAAGTAATCATCTTTCATGCTTTCAAATTGGGCGATATGTTTTTTGATGACGGCAGCAAGTGCGGCTTGCGCACTTAGTTTTTCAGTGCGAATCTCGTGTACGACTTCAGCGCCTAGGCTATCTTTATCAAGAATACGCAAATACACGTCAAACAAAGCGTGCTCATCTTCATTAACACTTGATTTCATACGCCGTCCTAAACGGTGCATGGTGTCTCGTGCTGTTGCTAGGGCTTCATAGAAAAGGGCTATTTCATTGTCTATATCGTCAACCGTATTACGCGGAACTGCATCAATGTCTGCTGGTGGGTACACAACCACAGCGGTTCCAATCGCGACCCCTGGAACGCTTCCTATTCCAGTTAAGGCCATTTGTACTGTGTCCATACTGTTGTTGGTGCCGGTTGGTTTTGGTTGTGTTAATTGCGCGAGTTCTCCTGTTGCTTCAGCATGTGCGATAATGCCGCCGAGTTGGGCGGCTAGTGTTATTAAAAAAGCTTCTTCTGCATCATCAAAGCAACGTTCTTCAATTTGTTGCACAATCAACACACCATAGAGTTTACGATGTTGAATGATTGGCACACCGAGAAACGCGTGCAGATGCTCTTCACTTAGCAGAGGATTTTGATGAAAGTCAGGATGAGAGCCTGCGTTTTTAATATTGATGGGTTCTTCGCGTCGGCCTACAAGACCAATTAACCCACTATCCAACGCAATTCGTACTCTTGATTCAGCTTGTTTATTTAGGCCATCGGTAGCAATTAAGACGTATTCAGCCAGTCTATTATCAATCAGAAAAACAGAAACGGCATCTGCTGTAACTGCTTTACGTACACGTTCTACCAGCGTTTGAAGTGCATCGGTTAGGTGATTGGCGGTGGTAACGTCTTGTACGATACGCTTTAATATTTTTAGCATGTCGACATCCCTTAAAGCGTATCGTTTTAGCGACTGTGATTGCCTCTTTTCCGTCGCAGGCCTGTTGGCGTGCGACGTTTTTTGAGAAAATGCTCTAGTTCCTTTAGCGCTTGTGTATACACTTGTTTTTTGAAAAAAATAACCTGGTCTTGGGGCTCGTGGTAATCAATCCAGCGCCAACTATCAAATTCAGGCGAGTCGCATAAATCAAGACGAACCTTTTGCTCGCTAGCAACCAGTTTTAATAAATACCACTTTTGCTTTTGACCAATGACCAGGGGCTCGCTCCCATGCCGCAAATATTGCTTAGGAAGTCGGTATTTAAGCCAGCGTTTGGTTACACCTAATAGTTCAATGTCTTCACGTTCTAGCCCAATTTCTTCATGTAATTCTCGATACATTGCGTCTAGCGCAGTTTCACCTGCGGCGAGCCCACCTTGGGGAAATTGCCATGCATCATGTCCTTGACGTCGTCCCCAAAAGACACGTCCAGAATCATTGATTAAAACGATCCCTACATTTAGCCGATAACCGGCTCTATCAATTACCATAATATTAATGCTTAGACTGCCCGATCATCTGTTGATTTTTTCACAAAAAGCAAGAGGTTGGCAATGAAAACCGTATTTTCTCGGTGATTGTAAAATGAAAGGCTCAGAATTTATGCACTTCTTGGGCTACTATTAGTTTAAAATAGCCATTTTATAAATAGCTACGTTTTTGTAACAGGTCACAATCATGCAAAAAAATATATTAATTATTAATACTGGCGGAACGATTAGTAGTGTTAAAACCTCACAAGGCTATGAGCCTGTGGAGGGATATGTCACATCAGCCTTGGCCAAAATACCTACACTATCTCATGCTGATATGCCTCATTATGTTATTAAAGAATATCAACCATTGATTGATTCATCGAATATGGCCATTGGCCAATGGAATCGCATAGCAACCGATATTGCTGATGAATATCATCATTACGATGGGTTTGTTATTTTTCATGGCACCGATACGATGGCTTATACCGCTGCCGCATTGTCGTTTATGTTAGAACATTTAGGCAAACCGGTGATTTTGACCGGATCTCAAATACCGCTGTCTGAGGTGCGGAATGACGCGGTAGAAAATGTGATTACCTCGCTATGGATTGCCGCGCATCAGCCTATCAACGAAGTTTGTGTGTATTTTAATCAGCGTTTAATGCGGGGTAACCGGACTCAAAAAATCAGTGCACATCGGTTTAACGCGTTTGATTCGCCTAATTTTCCGCATCTTGCAAGTGTGGGCATTGATATTGAGCTGAACAAAGCGTTATTGGTGAAACGCCATAGTGAACATTTTCGTCTACAACTATTGCAACCACAGTCTATTGCTAATTTTAGATTGTTTCCGGGGTTTGTACCGGATGTGCTTACGTATATTTTGGACCAACCGGTGCAGGGGTTGGTGCTTGAAACGTATGGGGTTGGCAATGCACCAAACAATGACCTGAGTTTTTTGAAATTACTGGAAGATGCTTGTCATCGAGGTGTGGTGATTGTTAATTGTAGTCAATGCCAGCATGGTCGCGTAGAAATGAGCCAGTATGCTACTGGGTATACATTAAAACAGGCGGGTCTTGTCAGTGGATTTGATATGACACCGGAGGCTGCGCATTGTAAGTTGTTGTATTTGTTTAGCAAGTATTCAGATGTGGGTAAGATTAAGCAGTTGATGGAGAATGACCTTTGTGGTGAGTTGAGTTGTTAAAGAAAATCCTTCGAGACATTGCTAGCGCTCTTTCTCGAAGGATTTTGTTTAATCTACTACTATCGTCATTTGTTCGATGCGCTGGGCTGACTCAAGTCAGCATGCTCCTCATTTCTTGCGCTGGCTGGCTTTTCCGTTTTTAGTTGTTCTTCAAGTTTTTTTTGAGCTTTCTTTTGAGCTTTCTTTGATAAAGGCGGTTCATGATGAGCTGGGTTCTCTGGGATAACGTCCACCACAATATCTTTTTTACTATCTGGTTTTTCAGATAAGTGTTGAAGCATGCTAGCCGTGCTGTCTGTAAGGTTTTGTGGGGACTCTTTAGGTGCTGTTTCGTCTTTACGCTCTTCGTGCTCGATGAGTGTTGGCGCAGCATTACTTTCTTGCGAATTTAGTGGCTCATTTTGTGCCTCTAGATGAGCTGGATTTAGCGGCAGCTCTTTTTGTTTGCATTCTTGCTGCAAGAGAGACATTGCTGCTGTGTTTATGTCTTGCGGGTTTGCTTGTTCATCATCATTATTTGCTGGTGGTTGTGAGCTTACAGGAGGTTCTTCACCGCAACTCTCGTTTTGCGCTGCAGATAGTGTAGTAATGCTCATATCGGTCACGTTTCTTAGACCATCTTGTTCTACTGGAGGTTCTCCGCTTATTGCAGGCTCCTCGCCGGTGTTTGTATCTGGTGGAATAGGCATTGCTGCGCTACTGGATTCTATTGGGTCATCTTCTGCTGGGGAAGATGCGCTTTTATCGTTGAAAATTTTATCCGAGGTTTTAGGGGCTTCTTTTAATAAGTGTTGTTCCCGTTCTTTTAGTTGTTTCTGAGCTGGCAAGGCTGTATTGCTGGGTGGTGTAGAAGCGATTTGTTCATTTTCTTCGAATGTTGTTGAGTTGGTACGGATACTATCTCTCTCTTCTTTACGAAAATATTTTCTTGTATGGGCGGGTAATTTGAATAATTGTCTTTCTTGAGGATTCGATATGCTATTTGAGCGCCAGCTTGAAGAGGAGGAGCGTATACTGAGAGTATCTGTTATATCGGTTTTGGTTAAGCCTGCTTCAAGTATGTTGCATAGGGTTGCTGTTTCTATTGCCAGGCAATTTTGATTCGGTTCTTCTTTATGAGCATTCATTAATGCGCGGTGTTCATTTTGTAACAAAAGCACAATAGCTTTTATATGCATATATACAGATATATTGTACAGTTTATTGGTTGTTTTTTCTGGGGCGGTTTCATCGATGGTTCTAGTTTCCTCACGGTATTTTCTACATATCGTATTGATTAATTTTTCTTCAGCCGCAAGAAATGATGATGTCTCTTCTTTATTCGTTTTTTCTCTGAATAGTTTATTTGCATAATAAAATCCAATTAGATATTCGAATTTTGTGCGAGGAGACTCAATATTCTCTTCAGTTACAAATGGTAAGTTTGCAAGTTGGCGTTGAATGTCAAGCAAGGTGTCACGTAAATCTCCCAACCATTGCTCTGTAGTGCCGGAAACTGTTTTATCAGATCCAGTAAATCGTGGGTTTTTTGTTGCAGCTATCACTTCGTCACGATGATCAGAAATTAATTGTTGAAGTTTCTGCAGTGTTTGATCATCGTCATCTTTGCTTTCACTAAGTTCTAATTCATTAAGTTTTGCTTTTAGCTCCTCTACAATTCGTTGTTTTTCATTAGATAGTGTTGTGTTACGAACGTGTGCCCCGACGATGCTTCCTACAAAGTTACCAACAGTGGTCAATAGACTTGCATCCTCCGCTTTTGAGCTCATTATTGCCTTTGAGCATACGCTATCGATGAGTTTTACAGCTGTTACAGAAAAGATACTCATGGTACTACTCCTTTAGTCATAATTTTTTTATCATATCAATAAACACATTATTCGCAATATGAACACAGACTGTTTATATCATTTTCAGTTACTATGATAGCGACGTAACAAACAAAAAGAGGACAATTAACGCTATGTCATTACACATTGTTATTTTAGCTGCCGGTCTTGGTAAGCGTATGCATTCAGCCACACCCAAAGTGCTTCATCGTGTAGGTGGAAAACCTATGTTGCAGCGGGTGGTGGAAACAGCACTGTGCTTAAAACCGGCGGGTGTTCACGTTATTGTGGGGCATGGTGGTGAACAAATTAAACAAGCCTTGGCGTCTCTTCCGGTTAATTGGATTCATCAAGCTGAGCAATTAGGAACAGGTCACGCGGTATTGCAGGCGCTGCCGCATATTCCTGCGGCTAGTCAACTATTGGTGTTATCGGCTGATGTTCCTTTAATAAGTGTAGATACCTTACAAGCATTGATTGCTCTTTGTAAACCGTTAAATACAGGCATGCTTCCTTTAGGATTATTGTTAGCGTCGCCTCTTGATCCAACAGGTCTTGGGCGTATTGTGCGCGATGAACGCCACCAAATTACGGCCATTGTTGAAGAAAAAGATGCTAGCGATGAGCAGCGGCAAATCAAGGAAATTTATAGCGGTATCTGTTGTGCAAGCACCGGGGATTTGCAGCGTTGGTTGCCTAATTTAAACAGTAAAAATGCGCAGGGTGAATATTACCTAACAGATATCATCGCAATGGCTGTTGCTGAACAGTTGCCAATCGTATCACTGCAAGTAAAAGAAAGTTCGGAAGTGCAGGGCGTTAATAATCGGTTGCAGTTGCAGCAGTTAGAGCGTGTATTTCAAACGCACACTGCTTCACAATTGATGTTGGCAGGCGTTACATTGGCTGATGCGGCGCGCATTGATATTCGTGGCGAGTTGCAGTGTGGCAATGATGTGTTTATCGATGTCAACACAATATTTACCGGCAACGTGGTTATTGGCGATGGATGTGTTATTGGTGCTAACTGCTCGTTAAGTGACGTTACGCTGGGGGCAAATTGTGAGATTTTGCCTAATAGTGTATTGGATAATTGCCATATTGGTGATGCTTGTCATATTGGGCCATTTGCGCGGTTAAGACCTGGTACACGATTGGCTGAGCATTGTAAAATAGGTAATTTTGTTGAAACAAAAAATGCTGTTTTGAGTAGCAATAGTAAGGCTAGCCATTTGAGTTATTTGGGTGATGTGACCATTGGTAAAAACGTAAACATTGGCGCAGGCACGATAACCTGTAATTACGACGGGGTAAATAAACATCAAACGATTATTGAAGATGGTGTATTTATTGGTTCTTATACGCAGTTAGTTTCACCTGTTACGGTCGGT